>CAJBXY010000190.1 GCA_903959665.1 uncultured Solirubrobacterales bacterium
AGCCGGAGTCGTCATCGCTGCGCGCGGAATGCGGCAGATGAAGAGTGCTTCCATCGTTCCCTGCTGGTTCGGAATCGAATCGAACTTGCCCTTCTTCGATTTTGCGTAGCTCATCGTTCCGCCGGTCGCGCAGCCCTTCGTCAGGAAGCAGGGCACGGTTACGTGGCCGGTGATCTGGCGCGCGATCCGCGTGCTCTGGGCAGTCGAGTAATCCTCGATCTTGTCGATCTTGTATGCCGGGGCCGTTCCGGCAACCTTGCCGTCGGCGAGGTTGCTGTCACCTAGTGCGCTGAAGGAACGGTTGCGCATCGAGAGCGCGCGTTCCGAGAGGTTGCGCTCGCTGGCGATCGTGAAGTCCCAGGCGAGGTAGAGCGAGGAACGCGAGACCTTGGCCTTCTTTAGCGCCTTGAAGATCTTCTCGTAGCTTGCGCGGCGCCCCTTGACGGCTGCGGCCGGCTTGCCGTTGCGAAGAGAGGCGAAGGCGGCGCCGGGGGCGATTGTCTTGCCGGCGCTGTTCTTGAGCTCGCGCAGCGCGACGATGTAGGTGTGGCCTTCAAGGAAGTTCTTTGCCGGGTGGATCATCAGCAGCTGGCCCTTTGCTTCGCTGATCGCGTCGGCGTTGGTGTCGAGCTCAGCCCAGATCGGCTGGCGTTGGCCGGTTTTGGCGTCGATTACGACGATCGGGGCGTTGGCCTTTGAGTACTGGGCGATGTCGGTGATCGGCGCGGCGCCGGTCTTGGCCATGTCGATCCCGGGAACGTAGGTCAGCAGCGCGCTGCCTGGGCTGAAGCCGTCGTTACGGTTCAGCTCAGGCGCAAAGCCGGCCCTGCCTTGGACGTTCTTTGGAAATTGGCTGGCGCTGAAGTTGAGCCGCAGGCCGGTATCGGAGCCCTTCTGGGCGACAGTGTTGAAGTTGCTCGGGAACGGAAGCAGGCAGGAGCGCGTGTCGAGCGGGTCGCAGCCGGCAGCGGCGGCGCTGGCAGCCGGAACCAGTGTTAGTGCAGCGACAGTGATTGCGGCAACAGCAAAGCGATTCTTCAGCATCTTCTCTCCCCCTTAGATGTCGGCGCCCCCCGCCGAACAGGATCGAAAGTTACCACTCGCGCGCCGACGATGTGGCGGTTCGGTCGCGCTGTTGCCACAGGGCCAGCGTTCACTGGTAGAAGTGGCGAGTGCGCCTCACCGCTCGCCGCCACGATGCCGACCCAGACCGCCCCGACGGTCTGCTGCTCTTGCTCGATGATCCGGTCACCGGACTGCTGCCGTGGTTTTCGATTGCCTTCCTCGTCGGGCCGCTTACGTTCTTCTGGGCCTCGGTTGTTTCGCTGCTGCTCTCAATAGGTTTGGTGACCGCATCGAAGCTGCGAGGGGAGGAGGCGAAGATCCTTGAACTTTCAGATCTCGGTTTCTTCATTGTGCTGACGATCGTCGCTGCCTTCGCCGGGCCGAGCGTGATCAGTTGGCTCAACGACCACGCCGACGAGGTTGCGAACGTTTCCGTGGCGCTGCTGGCATACGGCTCGCTTGTGATTGGAAGACCGTTCACGAGTCAGTACACAATCAGCCGCTTCCCAAACGCCAGCGAGCAGCTGCGCGCGCACCTCGACCTTGTTGGAACCTGGATCTGGGCGGTAGCGCTCACCTTCGCTGCGGCCGCCGGCTTCTACGGCGAGTTCGTGCTGCCAGACCTTGCCACCAACCTCTGGACCGGCTGGGTGCTGCAGACGGCGCCGCTGATCGTCGCCTTCAACACAACGATCTGGATCGACCGCCGCGCGCTCGCGCGGCAGGCAGGCGAACCACCGTTCCCGCACATCTGGGCGCTGCTGCGCGACATCAGCTTCTGGATCATCCCCAGCGGCTGCCTCTCGCTGATCTTCGAAAGCGCGCCGGTCTGGTTCGGCTGGGCGCTGATTGCGCTCGGACTAGCCCTGACGCTGCTCTTCTGGGCACTTCAGATCCGCGAGGACGGTCGCCTGCGAATCCTCGCATCGCACTGAACCAGCGGCGTTCTAGACAGCTACTGGAATCGTGCGGTACTGATTGAGGAAGGTCGAGCTGAGCCGTGTTGGCTCACCGTCAAGCTTCATCTCGGGGAAGCGGCGCAGCGTCTCCTCAAGCCAGATCTTCATCTCCAGCCTGGCCAATCCGGCGCCGAGGCAGAAGTGGCGACCTCCGCCACCGAAGCCCTGGTGCTCGTTGAGCGTGCGACCAACGTCGAAGTGGTGCGGGTTGTCGAATGCGCTGGCGTCACGGTTGCCGGAGACGTACCACATCAGAACCTTGTCGCCCGCAGCTATCGGCTGGCCGGCGATCTCGGTGTCCTTCGTCGCCGTGCGGCGCATGTAAGCGAAGGCGGGGTGGAAGCGGACGAACTCTTCGACCGCCTGCTCCGGTGGAACGTCGCCGCTCTTTACCAGCTCCATCTGCTCCGGGTCTTCAAGCAGGCTGAGGTAGCCGGAGCAGAAGGTCGCCCGCGTTGAGTCGTTTCCGGCGACCATCAACAGGAACCAGAACATGCAGATCTCTTCGGCCGTTAGCTTCTCGCCGTCAACCTCAGCGTCGAGCAGCGCGCTGGTTAGGTCGTCTTGGCGTTCTTCGCCGCGCGCCTCGACGAGGTTCCAGACGTATTCGAAGACCTCTTTGAGCGCCTCCCACGTGTCACTCATGTCGCCAAC
>CAJBXY010000191.1 GCA_903959665.1 uncultured Solirubrobacterales bacterium
ACAGGCGAAGGCGTTCACGAGGTTTTCAACGCTGCAACCGGCGAAGTGATCGCCGAGATGGGCATCTCCAGCGCCGCCGACGTCCAGGCCGCCGTTGACGCCGCGACCGCAGCCTTCCCCGAATGGCGCGACGCAACCCCGTCAGAGCGCAGCATGGCGCTGCTGAACATTGCAACCGAGCTTGAGGAGCGTGGCGAAGAGCTCGCGAAGATCGAATCAATCAACACCGGCAAGCCGCTGGCGCTGACGATTGAGGAAGAGATTCCGCCGGCCGCCGATCAGATCCGCTTCTTCGCAGCCGCAGCGCGGATGCTCGAAGGGCGCGCCACGGCCGAGTATCTCGCCGGGCACACCTCATCGATTCGCCGCGAGCCGATCGGTGTAATTGGGCAGATCACGCCATGGAATTACCCCTTCATGATGGCCGTCTGGAAGTTTGCTCCGGCGCTCGCTGCCGGCAACACGATCGTCCTGAAGCCATCGGAGAACACTCCGATGTCAACACTCTGGCTTGCCGAGATGATGCAGAAGCACCTACCGACAGGCGCCTTCAACGTCGTTCTGGGCGCCGGTGAGACCGGCGAGCAGCTCGTCCGCAACGAGGGCATCAGCATGGTCTCCCTGACCGGCAGCGTCCGCGCCGGCAAGGCCGTCGCGGCGGCAGCCGCCGACACGCTCAAGCGCGTCCACCTTGAGCTTGGCGGCAAGGCGCCGGTAATCGTCTTTGACGACGCAGACCTCGCAGCCGCTGCCGAGGGAATCGCCGGAGCCGGCTACTTCAACGCCGGGCAGGACTGCACCGCCGCTACGCGCGTCATCGCAGCCCCAGGGCTATATGGCGACCTCGTCGATGCGCTCGCCGAGCAAGCGAAGGCGACCGTCTACGGCGATCCACTCGACGAGAACACCTATATGGGCCCTGTGATCAGCCAGACGCAGCTTGATCGCGTTAGCGGCTTCATCGAGCGCGCACCGGCACACGCCCGCGTCGCTTCCGGCGGCAAGGCGCCTGAGAACGGTGGCGGCTTCTGGTTCGAGCCGACCGTTGTCGCCGACCTCAAGCAGGATGACGAGATGATCCAGAACGAGATCTTCGGTCCGGTCGTCACGGTTCAGCAGTTCAGCGACGAAGCTGAAGCGCTGGCCTGGGCAAACGGCGTCAAGTACGGCCTCGCTTCGAGCGTCTGGACGCGCGACCACGGCCGTGCAATGCGGATGGCGAAGGGACTCGACTTCGGCTGCGTTTGGATCAACACCCACATTCCGGTCGTCGCCGAGATGCCTCACGGCGGCTTCAAGGAGTCCGGCTACGGCAAGGACCTCTCGATGTATGGATTTGATGACTACACGCGCGTCAAGCACGTGATGTCGAATATCGAAGGCTGATGCGGTGCGGCCAGTGGCCGCGACTTAGAGCCCGCCGTAATCGCCGATGGAAGGTCGCTCGACGCCTTGGGGCAAGCGCCCTTCATCGGCAAGCTTGTCGACGTGGGCAGCGAGAGTTGCTTCGGCCGCCGGCCTGAGAATCGGCGGTACGTCGCCCCACGCTGCTTCGAGTAGTTGGTCGCTGCTACGCAGCCCTTCGGCGAGCGCTTCAACCAGCATCCGTTCGCGGTCTAGGCGGTGGTCGCGGTACTCGGTGAGCCGCTCGCGCGGGTTGCCGAGCGCGGGCCCATGCCCAGGGCAGAGCAGCTTCAGCTCCAGCGCGATCAGCCGATCGAGCGCCTCGAGGTAGCCGATCAAGGCGCCTTCGTCAGGGGCGATGTAGACGCTGCCCTCGCCGAGCACGGCGTCGCCGGTGAAAATCACCTCGGAGCTGACAAAAGCCAAGTGGTCGGGCGCGTGGCCGGGGGTCGCATAGACGCTCAGCGGGCCAAACTGGTCGCCGTCGGTAAGCGTCACGCCAGCCACCTCGATCTCAGCCGCCCCGACTGGAACGTCGCCAAGTCGCGCCAGCAGCCCTTCAAGCCCACCGCTGTGGTCGGCGTGATCGTGCGTTATTGCGATCCCTCCGGCACCGCCTCGCACCTTCGCCTCGCCAGCCAAGCGGTCCAGATGAGCGTCGATTGGCGGGCCCGGATCGATGATCCAGCAGGGGTCGCGGCCGATCAGCCAGCAGTTCGATCCATCGAGCGTGAACGGGCCCGGATTATCGGCCCGCACGCATTCGACGTCGAACTCTTTGAGCAGCTCCACAGTGCGACATTACATTGCGCTGACGCTCGACCCAAAAGCGTGCAAGTATGAGCGTCGTGACTAGCTTTGACCGACTCAGCGCGCTCGATGCAGCATTCCTCGACATCGAAACTGAACGCGCCCCGATGCAGGTCGGTTGGACGATGCGCTTCGCTGGCGAGCCGCCCTCAATTGAGCAGCTGCGCAGACACGTCGAGCTGCGCCTGACGAGCGTTCCGCGACTGCGCCGCTGCATAGTTGAGCCGGCGCTTGGAATCGGCGACCCGCACTGGGTTGACGACCCGCTCTTCGCAATCGACCGCCACGTCAACGTGATCCAGATGATCGCCTCCAGCGCTCAGCCGCAGCTAAGCGCGATCGCCGAGGAGCTGCTCTCCCAGCCG
>CAJBXY010000192.1 GCA_903959665.1 uncultured Solirubrobacterales bacterium
TACCTTCCTGGCTAAAGGAGCAGAGCTCAGCGGTGGCAAGGGTGGGCAGATGATCAGCGCCAAATTGACCGCTGGCAGCTACGAATTGATCTGCCACATTGTGGGCCACTACAGCGCCGGTCAGCACATCCCGTTCAAGGTAACTGACTGACGGGAACGGATTGCCCTGGGCGCGAGGTCGCGCCCAGGGCTCGTTCGTTCGCTCCTGCCGGTACCTTGGGTGGTGAGCGCTGATGCATGATCTAGTCCTATTCGCCGTCCCGTTCTTCATCGTCTTCCTCGTTTTGGAGGCGGTTTCGTTCAAGATCGCCAAGGCAGAGGAGGGGGTCGTCGGCTATGAACGCCGCGACACGGCTACGAGCTTGACGATGGGTGTCGGCAGCGTTGTGATCGGCGCCGTTTGGGCGCTGGTAGTGATCGTCTTTTACGCGGCGCTCTACACGATCAGCCCGCTGCGGATGCCTACCGACCAGGTTTGGCCTTGGGTGCTGCTCTTCTTCCTTGACGACCTCGCCTTCTACGCCTACCACCGCATCAGCCATGAGGTACGAGTCTTCTGGGCCAGCCATGTGGTGCACCACTCAAGCCAGCATTACAACCTCTCGACGGCGCTGCGGCAGCCGTGGGTGCCGATCACGGCAGTTCCGTTCTGGGCGCCGCTGGCGCTGCTCGGCTACCAGCCGTGGATGATTTTCGCGATGCAGTCGGTCAGCCTGATCTACCAGTTCTTTCTCCACACCGAGCGGATCAAGCGCTTCCCAAAGCCGATCGAGTTCATCTTCAACACGCCGTCGCACCACCGCGTTCACCACGGCACCAACGACCTCTACCTCGACCGCAACTACGGCGGCATGCTGATCATCTGGGACAGAATCTTTGGCAGCTTCGAGCCGGAGGATGAGCGGGCCGTTTACGGGCTGACGACGAACATCGAGACCTTCAACCCGGTGCGTGTTGCCTTCCACGAGTACGTGGCCGTTTGGCATGACGTGCGCGGCGCGCGCGGGCTGCGCAACAAGCTCGGCTACCTCTTCGGCGGCCCTGGTTGGCGGCCGGGTGACAAGGACCGTGGCCTCGCTGGCGCGCAGGCGCGCGCCGCAAGCTCAGGGCCGAAGGTGGCGGCGTGGAAGAAGCAGGGCGCCGCTGAGCCAGGCGAGCGTGGCCCCGCAGCTGGCACTAGCTAGAGGACGACGATCTGCCTCACCGCTTCGCCCGAGGCGAGGCGGTCGAAACCCTCGTTGATCTCGTCGAGCTTCAAGCGGCCGCTGATTAGCTTTTCGACCGGCAGTTTTCCAGCGCGCCAGTAGTCGAATAGCTGCGGCAGCATCTCGCTCGGGTTTGCTGATCCGAGGTAGGAGCCTTTTAGCGTCCGTTCCTCAGCGACAAGACTTACTGCGGGAATCGAGAGCAGCGCCTCGGGGTTGGGCAGGCCGACGGTGACCGTGATGCCGCCTCGGCGAGTCGCCAAGTAGGCGGTTTCGAGCACCTTCGCTGACCCTGCCGTCTCGATCACGCGGTCGGGGCCGCCGTCGGTCGTCTCTTTCAGCTCGTCGACTGTGCCGGTGCCGCCTTCGAGCGCGTCGCTGGCGCCAAGCTCCAGCGCCAGCGCTCGCTTGTGCGCAACCGGGTCGATCGCGATCACGCGGTCAGCGCCGGCGAGCTTCGCGCCCATCACGGCTGCCAGCCCAACGCCACCAAGGCCGAAGACGGCGACGGTCTGCCCGGGCTCAATCTCTGCCGCGTTGAGGGCGGCGCCAACGCCTGTAAGGACGGCGCAACCGAAGAGCGAGGCGAGCTCGTAGGAAAGGTCGTCGGGAATCTTGATCGCTGAGAGCTCGGAGACGATCGTTTGCTCGGCAAAGGCGCTGATTCCAAGGTGATGGTGGAGTAGTTCGCCCTCTTCGCCGCTCCAGCGCCGCTCGCCCGATGTAAGCGTCCCTGCCGTGTTCGCAGCCGCTCCCGGCACGCAGAGCGCCGCGCGGCCCGCTAGGCAGGCCTCACACTCGCCACAGGAGGGAACGAAGGCCAGTACGACTCGATCGCCGACCTTGAAATCACTAACGCCTTCGCCGATCTCCGTTACCTCTCCTGCCGCTTCATGCCCAAGCACTATCGGCACTGGCCTTGGGCGGTCGCCGTTGATCACCGAGAGGTCGGAGTGGCAGAGCCCTGCGGCGTGGATCTTGATCGTCAGCTCGCCAACGCCAGGATGATCTAGCTGCAGCTCGCGGACCTGAATCGGCTCGGTTGAAGCGAACGGGCCGGGATCACCGCTGCGCATCAGCACCGCGGCCCGCACGCTCGTCACTTAGGCGACCTGCAGTCGCTCAAAGAGCGCGCGCATCTGGGCGGTTATCTCCGACGGGCGGCGCGTCTCGGCGTCAACGAAGACGTGGACGAACCAGCCGACCGCGGCTGGCTCACCGGTATCTCCGTCAAAGAGCGCAAGTTCGTAACGAACGCTGCTGCTGCCGAGGTGAGCTACGCGGAGGAAGGCATCAACGCTGCCGGGGAAAGAGAGCGGGCCGAGGAACTTGCAGTGCGATTCGGCGCAGAGGCCGATCGTTTCGCCGTTATGGATGTCAAGCCCGCCTTCGGAGATCAGCATCTCGTTGATAACGGTGTCGAAATAGCCGTAGTAGTCGGCGTTATTGACGTGCCCGTAGACGTCATTGTCCTTCCAGCGCGTCGTGAAGACGGTTTCGTGCGTGTAGGCGGCCCTGTCGGCGGGGGGATTAGCTGGCTCGGAGCTCACGGTGATCTGAAACTACCAGCAGAACGTGCCGCGCCGGCTGGCCGAGGGCAAAAAACAACGGCGCCCCGGCTTCGTGCCGGGACGCCGTTGGTTTCAACGGTACTTCTGGGCGGGCGCCACCAGGGCGCCCGGTTGCTACGAGCCCTTGACTGCCTTCTTGAAGGCGCCA
>CAJBXY010000193.1 GCA_903959665.1 uncultured Solirubrobacterales bacterium
CCAGTCCATCGTTGCTGCGCCCTCATGGACCTCACCGATCTTGTAGGTACGGCCGGTGTAGAAGAGGATGCGCTCGGTCGTCGTCGTTTTACCGGCGTCGATGTGAGCCATGATTCCGATGTTGCGTGTGTTTGTGAGTGTGAATGGGCGTGACATGAAAATCTTCGTACTACTTCACTTCAGAGAACAAAAAACGGGCCAATCTGGCCCGCGCGCACAGCAGAATCTGATTCCGGTTGGTGCGCTATGTCGTAAATCGTTCCATCTTTAGGCAATCGAATCGCCGGTGCAGCGCGAGAGTCAAAAAACGCGCTACACCGAACGAAGCCCGATACTAGCAAAGGATCGAGGCAATTCTGCCCCTCTGGGCGCAGCGCTGCGTGGCGTGAGCGGGCTGCGCGCGCGAGCGGCGACTACCAGCGGTAGTGCGCGAAGGCCTTGTTGGCCTGAGCCATGCGGTAGATGTCGTCCTTGCGCTTGTAAGCGCCGCCCTGCTGCGTCTGAGCCTCGAGCAGCTCTGCTGCAAGGCGCTGCGCCATCGTCTTCTCGCGGCGGGCGCGAGCGAACTCAACGAGCCAGCGGACGGCGAGCGTACGTGCGCGGCGAGCGTGAACCTCAACCGGCACCTGGTAGGTGGCGCCACCGACGCGGCGGGAACGGACTTCAAGCGAAGGGGTAAGTGAGACGATCGACTCTTCGAGCGCTTCAACGGCGTCCTTGCCGCTCTTCTCGGCGAGGATTGCGAGCGCGTCATAGACAATCGCTTCGGCGGTCGACTTCTTGCCGTCGAGCATCACCTTGTTGACGACCTGCTGAACGAGCCTCGAGCGGTGGATTGGGTCCGGCTGAACCGGGCGAAGCTGGGCTGCGTTACGGCGCATTACTTACCTATGACTTCTTTACGCCGTACATGCTGCGGGATTGTTTGCGATCGCTGACGCCGGAGGCATCGAGCGTGCCACGGACGACCTTGTAGCGGACGCCTGGAAGATCCTTCACGCGGCCTCCTCGGACCAGCACCACCGAGTGCTCCTGGAGGTTGTGGCCTTCGCCGGGGATGTAGGCGGTTACTTCGGCGCCGCCGGTGATGCGAACACGCGCCACCTTGCGCAGTGCAGAGTTCGGCTTCTTCGGCGTAGTCGTGTAGACGCGCGTGCAGACGCCGCGACGCTGCGGAGCGGCAACCTTCGTCTTGCGGCCTTTGCCGGACTTAAGTCCGGGCGTCGAAAGCTTCTTCGGCTTGGGCGTGCGACCCTTGCGAATTAGTTGGCTAGTCGTTGGCATGCAGCGCAGGAGGTTAGCAGCGAAGCTCGGTAAATGGCCGCCGGAGCTGCAATCAGGCCGCGTGCGCGACCAGTTCGAGCGCCTCCTCAGGCGCAATGTGGCTCAAGCCTTGATCCTCAGCAACCGGCTCGTAGGTGACGCGCCCAGCGGCAACGTTGAGCCCCTTCATGAAGCCTGGGTCGGAGCGCAGAGCCCCGTGAACACCGAGATCGGCGAGTTTTAGGACGAACGGCATCGTCGCGTTGGTCAGTGCCCATGTGCTGGTGATCGGCACCGCGCCAGGCATGTTGGCGACGCAGTAGTGAGTTACTCCGTCAACGACATAGGTCGGGTCGCTGTGGGTTGTGGCCTTCGATGTTTCAAAGCAGCCGCCTTGGTCGATCGCTACGTCAACGAGCACCGAGCCGGGCTTCATCAGGCTGAGCTGCTCGCGCGTGATCACGTGCGGCGCTTTGCCTCCCTTAACCAGTACGGCTCCAACCACGAGATCCATCTCCGGGAGGCGCTGCTCAATCTCCAGCGTCGAGGCAAAGCAGGTCGAAACAAGGCCCTTCATCAGCGGTTCGAGCTCGCGCAGGCGGTCGATGTTGCGGTCGTAGATGTAGACCTCAGCCCCCATCCCAACGGCGATGTCGGCGGCGTTCTGGCCGACGACGCCGCCACCGATCACCATCACCTTGCCGGCCGCCACGCCGGGAACCCCTCCGAGCAGCAGGCCGCGGCCACCGAGCGGCTTTTCAAGCATGAAGGCGCCCGCCTGGGTGGCGATCTTGCCGGCAATCTCGCTCATCGGCGCCAGCAGCGGCAGGCGCCCGGCCGAATCTTCG
>CAJBXY010000194.1 GCA_903959665.1 uncultured Solirubrobacterales bacterium
CTCGAGCACGCTGAAAGGCGCCGCCGCAGCTCCGACGGCGCCCGTCCAGCGAAGCGACTTAGAGACCGACGATGACCGTCTTGGTCTCGAGGTAGTTGGAGAGGACCTCTTCGCCCATCTCTCGGCCCCAGCCGCTCTGCTTGAAGCCTCCGAATGGCAGCTCCGCACTAAAGACGTGGTAGGCATTTACGTGCACGGTGCCTGCCTTGATCTTGTTCGCAAGCTGATGCGCCTTCGACACGTCACGCGTCCACACACCGGCGGCGAGGCCGTAATGCGAATCGTTGGCCTGGCGAGCCAGATCGTCGATGTCGTCGAACGGCATTGCCGCGATCACCGGCCCGAAGATCTCCTCACGGACGATCGAATGGCTGGCGTCGGCGTCAACAAGCACCGTTGGCTCGACGAAGAAGCCTGGGCCGTCAAGCGCATTGCCGCCGACGGCGGCGCGGTTGCCTTCGTCGATCCCCGTCTGCAGGTAACCGGCGACGCGATCGAACTGCTCCTGCGAGACGAGCGGGCCCATCTCGGTGTCGGCATCCATTCCATGACCGAGCTTGATGTTCGAAGCAGCGTCGCAGACGCCTTCGACCACGCGGTCGAACTGATCGGCCTGAACGTAGAGCCTTGAACCGGCGCTGCAGACTTGGCCTTGGTTGAAGAAGATCCCCGAAGCGGCGCCGGCGATTGCGGCGTCGATGTCAGCGTCGGAGAAGATCACGTTCGGCGACTTGCCGCCAAGCTCAAGCGAAACGCGCTTGAGATTGCCGGAGGCCGCGTTCACGATCAGCTTGCCGACCTCGGTAGAACCGGTGAAGGCAACCTTGTCAACGCCCTCGTGCTGAGCGAGCGCCGCGCCAGCGTCACCGAAACCGGTGACGACGTTGACGACTCCTGCAGGCAGCCCTGCCTCGAGCATTATTTCCCCAAGACGCAGCGCCGAAAGTGGCGTCTGCTCGGCCGGCTTAAGCACGACCGTGCAACCGGTCGCCAGCGCCGGGCCAAGCTTCCACGCCGCCATCAGCAGCGGGAAGTTCCAAGGGATGATCTGGCCGACAACGCCGACCGGCTCACGCGTTGTGTAGGCATGGAACTCAGCGCCCGGCATGTACGGAACCGACGGGTTGATGACCGAGCCGTGAATCTTCGTGGCCCAGCCCGACATGTACCAGAAGAGATCGGCCGAAAGAGCGACATCAGCGGCCAGAGCAACGCCGAACGGCTTGCCGTTGTCGAGCGTCTCCAGCGTTGCCAGCTCTTCAGCATTCTCCATGATCAGATCGCCGATGCGGTGGATCACGCGGCCGCGCTCGGATGGGTTCATCGTCGCCCACGGACCGTCCTCAAGGGCGCTGCGCGCCGCCTTGACTGCGCGATCAACGTCCTCGCTGCCGCCCTCGGCAACCATTGCCAGAACGTCGCCGGTTGCCGGGTCGATCGTCTCGAAGGTCTTGCCGCTGCTTGCCTCAAGCCACTCGCCGCCGATCAGCAGCTTGCGTGTGTCGCTTGAAACGTTGTGTTCGATTCCTGATGTGGTGGTGGCCATCTGGGGCTCCTTGGGTTATGGCCAAGCGCCCTGGAGAGCGGAAGGCCGCGTCATCTGAATCTGCAACTCCGTGCCAACAGGCACAAAGTGACCGTAACGTCAGGGCGCTGGGATTGCAACGTAAGCGCCGAGCAAGTACCCCCAAGCGGAATCGAACCGCTGCTACCAGGATGAAAACCTGGCGTGCTAACCGCTACACCATGGGGGCTAGTGCGAGGGCGAAGTGTAGAGGCGGC
>CAJBXY010000195.1 GCA_903959665.1 uncultured Solirubrobacterales bacterium
CGCCGGACGGCGGCTGCGGCGTCGGTGCGGGCGCCGGGGTTGGCGCCGGTGCGGGCGCGGGGGTTGAACCGCCGCCGCCACCGCCACCGCCGGTATTCCCGCCACCGCCGGTATTCCCGCCACCGCCGGTATTCCCACCGCCGCCGGTATTCCCACCGCCGCCGGTATCGCCACCGGAATCAAATGTGTACGGGTCGGCCGTTCCCGCGCCGCCGTTCTTGTTCGCTTCCCGGTTCATCATGATCGACTGGATTTGGATCACAAAGTCGTGCCAAATCTGCGCGGGGATCGTGCCGCCGGCGACCGGGCTGCCGGCGTACTCGGTTTCCATCGGCTGGGTGCGGTCGGCGTAGCCAACCCAAACGGCGATCGTGTAACGCTCGGTGAAGCCAGCAAACCACGCGTCACCGAAGTTTTCCGTCGTGCCGGTCTTTCCGGCAGCAAAGCCGCCGTACTGCGCGAGGCGCCCCGTTCCGCTGCTGACGACGGTCTGCATCTGCTGCGTAACAGCTTGACTGAGCTCGGGTGAGATGACGCGCTTACTGCGCACACGGTTGCGGGAGATCAGTTCATCGGTTGAAACGTCGCGCACCTCGTTGATGCCGACGGGGCCGCGATCAGGCGCCCCAAGTGAGCCTGAGATCCGCTTCCCGCCCGCCGCGAAGCTCTGGTATGCGTGCGCCCAATCGAGCGTCGAAACACCCTGCTTGAAAGCGCCGAGCGTCATAGCCGGGTTAGTCGACACCGGCGTACGGACGCCCATGTTGGTGATGAGTCGCGAAATCCTTCTCGTTCCCGTCTTCAAGCCGACGGCGGCAAAGACCGCGTTGTCAGAGACCGTCAGCGCAGATCCAAGGTCGCGCGTGCCGGAGTATGAATTGTCGAAGTTGTTGACCGTGAACATCTCGCCATCGTCGCCGGGAACGTCGAAGACGCGCTTGCGTGATTCCCAGACCGAACCAAGGCCGTAGCCCTTTCGCAGCGCGGCAGCGAGAATGAATGGCTTGACCGTCGAACCGGGTTGGCGCTGGCCTTGGGTCGCCAAGTTGAAGGGGCGTTCTTGATAGTCGCGGCCGCCGATCATCGCCTTGACTTCGCCGGTTTTGTTGTCGATCACAACGACCGCGGCCGAGGGGCCGTTGGGATCGGAGAGATTTTGATCGACCGCTTGCTGAGCGGCCTGTTGGAGGTCAAGGTCGAGCGTCGTACGGACGCGCAAGCCGCCCTCGAAGGCTCGACGGGCACCAAAGTGGTCGACGAGTTGCTGGCTGACCCAGGTCGTGAAATAGGGCGCCTTCGTGTCGACGGACGGCGAGACGACCAATGCCGGTAGCCCTTCGGCAACCGCCTGCTCGTACTCAGCGCTCGATATCCGCCCCTGGTCGCGCATCTTGCCCAGCACGATCTTGCGACGCGCCAGCGCCGCTTCAGGATGAGCGACCGGATCGTATGCGGACGGGTTGGCGATCACGGCCGTCAGCAGCGCCGCTTCAGCCGCGTTCAGTTCGGCCGCGCAGGGCTTCTCCTTGACGCCGCAGCCAACGTGATTTGCGTCGCGGCCGAAGTAAACGCGGGCCGCCGATTCGATTCCGTAAGCCCCGTTACCGAAGTAGATCGAGTTGAGGTACTCACTGAGAATCTTCTCCTTCGACCACTTCCGCGTGAGGTGGTAGGCCAGCGCCGATTCGCGCAGCTTCTGCGGCACGGTTCTCTGATCTTGAGCTCCGAGCGCGTTCTTTACGAACTGCTGCGTGATCGTTGAGCCGCCCTGCCGCGATCCACCGGCGAGCGTGTCCTGGACAAACGCGCGCAAGATGCCGCGCGGGTCAACGCCGTTGTTCTCGTAGAAGCGTTGATCCTCGACCGAGATCACGGCATTGCGCATGAACGGCGAAATCTCGGAATAGGGGATCAGAACACGGTTACGTGTGCTCTTGAGGATTCCAAGCGGCCGACCCAGCGCATCAAGCAGCACCGAGTTGCGGGCCGTCTTGAAGCCATTGTTGCTCTGCAAGTTCGGAAGTTCAGCGGCAACCGCCATCATCATCCCGAAGACCGTTGAAACGATCGCGAGCGCTATCAGCGGGAGCGTGATCAGAATCAACCGCAGGCGCTTTACGCGCGGCTTGCGCACCCGCGGGGCGGGAGCGTCAACTCCCTCTTCGGCGCTGACAATTGGGTTCTCTTCGTTCTCTTCAGTCATCTGTTGTTGCTGAGGCCAGTGCGCGCACGGAGGCGGCAAGAACACCATCAAGCGGTGCAAGGCGCTGCCAACAGTGGAAGCGTCCTGCTCTGTACTCAGACTAGCATTGCCCCTGATGGAATCCGCCGCTTCGAAATCCGCCCAACTCAGCGCCAACGCTGCCGAAGTGCTGCCCGGCGGCGCGCTGCAGGCGAAGCTTGAGTTGGCTGCGAAGGAGGGTAGGCAGCTCCGCGTCAAGCTCGGCCTCGACCCGACCGCCCCTGACATCCATCTCGGCCACACTGTCGTGCTGACGAAGCTGCGGCAGTTCCAAGACGACGGCCACCGGGTCGTCCTGATCGTTGGCGACTACACGGCGCGCGTTGGCGACCCGAGCGGCCGCTCAGAGACGCGCCCCGTGCTTAGCCCCGAGGAGATAGCCGCAAACGCTAAGAGCTATGAGGCTCAGGCCGGGCGGATCCTCGATCAAGATCCTGACCGCTACGAGCTGCGCTTCAACAGCGAATGGCTCGACATGCCGATGACCGACCTGTTGGCGTTAGTTCGCACGACGACCGTCGCACAGCTGCTGGAACGCGAGGATTTCGCAACTCGGTTCAAGGGCGGTTCACCGATCTCGGTGCTGGAGCTTCTCTACCCGCTGATGCAGGGTTACGACTCGGTCGCGATTGAATCCGATGTCGAGATCGGTGGCACCGACCAGACCTTCAACATTCTGCTTGGACGCGACATCCAGCGCCACTACGGAATGCCGGAGCAGGCGGTGATGACGATGCCAATCCTGGTCGGTATCGACGGCGCCGAGAAGATGTCGAAGACGAAGGGCAACGAGATAGCGATTGAGGCCAGTGCCGACGAGATGTTTGGACGAACTATGCGCCTTCCCGATCAGGCAATGGCGAGCTGGTTCGAGCTGCTAGCAATCGCGCCGCCGCCTGAGGGCTCTGGCCCGCGCGATCAGAAAGTGGCTCTTGCCAAGGCGATCGTCGAACGGTTCCATGACGCCAGCGCCGCCGAGCGCGCCGAGGCCCAGTTCGTCAGCCAGTTCGTCGATCATGAGCTCCCTGACGAAATTGACAGCGTCGCGTTCGACGGTAACGATGGGTCGGTTCACCTCCCGATGGTCCTCGCTGACGCATTCGGGATCTCGCGCTCGGAGGCGCGCCGGCTGGTTGAGCAAGGCGGCGTCAAGCTCGACGGTAACGTCGTCGACTCCTCAGAGCTGGACATCAGCGCTGAACGGCTTTCCGGCTCAGTCGTCCAGATCGGGCGTCGACGCTTCAAACGCTTCGAGCTGAACCGATAAAACTCGGTCGATTCCTGCTACGATGCAGAGCGGTCGTAAGCGGGTGTGAAGTTGCCCCGAACTGCGACCCGGTTCCCGGCGCTTAGGCTCCGGGCGCCCCTCGAGAAGGAATCCCCTTCCCGCAGAGGTGTGTCGGTCTTTGAAAACTCAACAGCATGCGTACCTCCGGGTCTGAACACCTGACCCGGATGTGCGTCCAGGTTCGAACCGCCGGTGGCCGGCTTTGCTGGCCACGTGGCGGTCTGAGTAGTAACCAGTCAAGACCGCGGCACCCCGTGTACGGAGTGCCGCAGAAGTAGGTCATGGCGAACTCTCAAACATTCGAGTAAAGGCCTTCGGGCCTGAAGTCGATGTACTTTATGGAGAGTTTGATCCTGGCTCAGGACGAACGCTGGCGGCGTGCTTAACACATGCAAGTGGGGCGACGAACCAGACTTCGGTCTGGGGCAGAGCCGCGAACGGGTGAGTAACACGTGGGCAACCTGCCCCGTTGATCGGGACAACCCTAGGAAACTGGGGCTAATACCGAATGAGGTGCCAACTCATAAGAGTTGTCACGAAAGGAAGCTTCGGCCTCCGCGACGGGATGGGCCCGCGGCCCATTAGTTAGTTGGTGGGGTAACGGCCTACCAAGGCATCGATGGGTAGCTGGTCTGAGAGGACGATCAGCCACACTGGGACTGAGACACGGCCCAGACTCCTACGGGAGGCTGCAGTGGGGAATCTTGCGCAATGCACGAAAGTGTGACGCAGCAACGCCGCGTGGAGGAAGAAGGCTCTCGGGTCGTAAACTCCTTTCAGTTGGGACGAAGCTTCGTCGGTTAATAGCCGGCTGGAGTGACGGTACCTTCACAAGAAGCACCGGCTAACTACGTGCCAGCAGCCGCGGTAATACGTAGGGTGCAAGCGTTGTCCGGAATCATTGGGCGTAAAGAGCGTGTAGGCGGCCCGATTAGTCCGCTGTGAAAGTCCAGGGCTCAACCCTGGAATGCCGGTGGATACTGTCGGGCTCGAGTCCGGAAGAGGCGAGTGGAATTCCTGGTGTAGCGGTGAAATGCGCAGATATCAGGAAGAACACCAACGGCGAAGGCAGCTCGCTGGGACGGTACTGACGCTGAGACGCGAAAGCGTGGGGAGCAAACAGGATTAGATACCCTGGTAGTCCACGCCGTAAACGATGGGTACTAGGTGTGGGGGGTGTCGACTCCCCCCGTGCCGAAGCTAACGCATTAAGTACCCCGCCTGGGGAGTACGGCCGCAAGGCTAAAACTCAAAGGAATTGACGGGGGCCCGCACAAGCAGCGGAGCATGTGGTTTAATTCGAAGCAACGCGAAAAACCTTACCTGGGCTTGACATGTTTCTGACCGGTGTGGAAACACACCTTTCCTTCGGGACAGATTCACAGGTGGTGCATGGCTGTCGTCAGCTCGTGTCGTGAGATGTTGGGTTAAGTCCCGCAACGAGCGCAACCCTCGTCGTATGTTGCCAGCATTTAGTTGGGGACTCATACGAGACTGCCGGTGACAAACCGGAGGAAGGCGGGGATGACGTCAAGTCATCATGCCCCTTATGTCCAGGGCTACACACGTGCTACATTGGCGCGTACAGAGGGCAGCGATACCGCGAGGTGGAGCCAATCCCAAAAAGCGCGTCTCGGTTCGGATTGTAGGCTGAAACTCGCCTACATGAAGGCGGAGTTGCTAGTAATCGTGGATCAGCACGCCACGGTGAATACGTTCCCGGGCCTTGTACACACCGCCCGTCACACCACGGGAGTGAGCAACACCCGAAGCCGGTGTCCTAACCCGCAAGGGAGGGAGCCGTCGAAGGTGGGGCTCGTGACTGGGGTGAAGTCGTAACAAGGTAGCCGTACCGGAAGGTGCGGCTGGATCACCTCCTTTCTAGGGAGTCCTTAAATGGACCTGCGCAGTACGGCGCTGTAATCGGCCTCACGATTTATCGTGAACGTTGTTTTACAGCCTCCGGCTGAGCAGCCTGGAATGTCGACCGAATCTGGCATTCAAGCTGCGGCATACCGCCGTTAGCGAGTAAATGCATGCTGTTGAGTTTTGAGAGACCGGCCCGTTCGCCGTCTTGACCCCCGTGTCAAGCGGCCGGCGAGTTAATCCTCTCGGCGCTCCTTGAAAACTGCACAGCAGCCACGACCCGACCACGATGAGCGGTCGGGTCAAAACGGGTATCACCGATCGATCTAAAGGGTCGATCGATCACCGTCAAGATAGTAAGGGCACATGGTGGATGCCTTGGCACCTAGAGTCGATGAAGGGCGTGAACGACTGCGATAAGCCACGGGGAAGCGTTGAATAGCTATTGATCCGTGGATGCCCGAATGGGGAAACCCGGCGCCGGTAATGCGGCGTCACCGCTGGCCGAACACATAAGCCAGCTGGAGACAAGCGGGGGAAGTGAAACATCTCAGTACCCCGAGGAAAGGAAATCAAACGAGATTCCCTGAGTAGTGGCGAGCGAAATGGGAATAGCCCAAACCGAGTACGTGTAAGTGGCTACACGTTGCGTATTCGGTGTTGTAGGGCGTCTGTTCCAGGCTGTAGCCGGCCTGGCAAGAGTTACAAAGTCATGTTGGTAGTCGAAGCGCGTGGAACCGCGCACCAAAGAGGGCAATCGTCCCGTAGACGAAACCTCATGACCTCTTGTCAGACGTTCCTGAGTAGGTCCGCACTCGTGAAACGCGGACTGAACCTGGGGGGACCACCCTCCAAGGCTAAGTACTCCTAGGTGACCGATAGCGGACTAGTACCGTGAGGGAAAGGTGAAAAGAACCCCGGAAGGGGAGTGAAATAGTACCTGAAACCACGTGCCTACAAGGGGTGGGAGCGGATTTATTCCGTGACCGCGTGCTTTTTGCATAACGAGCCAGCGAGTTGCTCGTCTGCGGCAAGGTTAAGCGATGAGTGGAGCCGAAGCGAAAGCGAGTCCGAACAGGGCGACAGAGTCGTAGGCGGCAGACCCGAAACTGAGTGAGCTACCCATGGGCAGGCTGAAGCGAGGGTAAGACCTTGTGGAGGGCCGAACCGACCTAGGTTGAAAACTGGGCGGATGACCTGTGGGTCGGAGTGAAAGGCTAATCAAACTCAGTGATATCTGGTTCTCTCCGAAATATATTTAGGTATAGCCTCGGATAAATTACGTAGTGGCCGTAGAGCACTGTTTGGCTAAGGGGGCCTACCAGCCTACCGCCGTCAGGCAAACTCCGAAGACCATATACGTGTACTCCGGGAGTCAGTCGCTGAGGGATAAGCTTCAGCGTCGAAAGGGAAACAACCCAGACCGCCGGCTAAGGTCCCTAAGTGCGTGCTAAGTGGTAAACGATGTCCAGATGCATAGACAACCAGGAGGTTGGCTTAGAGGCAGCCATCCTTGAAAGAGTGCGTAACAGCTCACTGGTCAAGTGTTCGGGCGCGGAAAATTCAACGGGGCTCAAGCACGCCACCGAAGCTGCGGGTGTATTAGATCTGCGGATCTAGTACGCGGTAGGAGAGCGTTCCCAGGGCAGTGAAGCAGGCGTGGAAACTCCTGTGGAGGCCTGGGAAGTGAGAATGCTGGCATGAGTAACGAAAGAGGGGTGAGAATCCCCTCCGCCGATTGTCCAAGGATTCCTGAGTAAAGTTCGTCTGCTCAGGGTTAGTCGGGACCTAAGGCGAGGCCGAAAGGCGTAGTCGATGGAGAACAGGTTGATATTCCTGTACCACGTCGCATCCGTTTGACCAATGGGGAGACGGGGAAGGCTAAGGGAACCCAGGCGATGGTTGTCCTGGGGTAAGCATGTAGGGGTGGGCCTAGTGAAATGCGGGCCTGCATTAACCCGAGGTGCGATGCCAGCTGGCTTTAGAGCCGGCGAGTCCCATACGCCATGCCTCCGAGAAAATCCTCTAGGGAGGAAGCGCGTGCCCGTACCAAAACCGACACAGGTGGACAAGTAGAGAATACTAAGGTGATCGAGATAACCCTCGTTAAGGAACTCGGCAAAATCGCTCCGTAACTTCGGGAGAAGGAGCGCCCCAGTAAGGTGAAACCGCTAGCCGGTGAAGCCTGAGGGGGCCGCAGTGAATTGGCTGAAGCGACTGTTTACCAAAAACACAGGTCTCTGCTAAGTCGAAAGACGACGTATAGGGGCTGACGCCTGCCCGGTGCCGGAAGGTTACGTGGAGATGTTAGGGTTCGCCCGAAGCATTGAAGCTAAGCCCCGGTAAACGGCGGCCGTAACTATAACGGTCCTAAGGTAGCGAAATTCCTTGTCGGGTAAGTTCCGACCTGCACGAATGGCGTAACGACTTCAGCGCTGTCTCAACGAGGGGCTCGGTGAAATTCCAGTCTCGGTGAAGATGCCGAGTACCCGCGGCAAGACGGAAAGACCCCGTGAACCTTTACTACACCCTGGTATTGGCGTTCGCTCCATTTCGCTCAGAATAGGTGGGAGGCTTTGAAGCATCGGTTGCGGCCGATGTGGAGCCAACTTTGAGATACCACCCTTCATGTATTGGACGTCTAACATCGCGCCGTATAACCGGGCGGTGAACAGTGCCAGGCGGGTAGTTTGACTGGGGCGGTCGCCTCCTAAAATGTAACGGAGGCGTGCAAAGGTTCCCTCAGCACGGTTGGAAATCGTGCGCAGAGTGCAATGGCATTAAGGGAGCTTGACTGCGAGACTGACAAGTCGAGCAGGTGCGAAAGCAGGTCATAGTGATCCGGCGGTAGCAAGTGGAAGCGCCGTCGCTCAACGGATAAAAGGTACTCCGGGGATAACAGGCTTATCGGGCCCAAGAGTTCACATCGACGGCCCGGTTTGGCACCTCGATGTCGGCTCGTCGCATCCTGTGGCTGTAGTTGGTCCCAAGGGTTGGGCTGTTCGCCCATTAAAGCGGCACGCGAGCTGGGTTCAGAACGTCGTGAGACAGTTCGGTCCCTATCTGCCGTGGGCGTTGGAGAATTGAGAGGATTTGCCCCTAGTACGAGAGGACCGGGGTGAACGTTCCTCTGGTGTAGCTGTTGTCCTGCCAAGGGCACCGCAGCTTAGCTACGAACGGATCGGATAACCGCTGAAAGCATCTAAGCGGGAAGCCGGCCTCGAGATGAATTCTCCCACCTCCTAGAGAGGGTAAGGATCCTGGCAGACCACCAGGTTGATAGGTCAGCTCTGGAAGCGCGGTGACGCGTGTAGGAGACTGATACTAATAATCCGAGGGCTTGACGGTTTTTTTTAAGTGGTACCTGTAGTGGCTGTTGTGCGGTTTTCAAGGATGCGTCGAGGCGGTGGTCTCGACAATTTCCGGTGGTTATCGCGAGGGGGAAACACCTCTTCCCATTCCGAACAGAGCAGTTAAGCCCCTCAGCGCCGATGGTACTTGGCCTTTCAGGCCCGGGAGAGTAGGACGCCGCCGGTTTTATTTGAAGGACGAGGGGTCGCCATTGGCGGCCCCTTCTTCGTTCCGCCACGCAACGGAACTACGCACCATTCGCGGGGCTTTGTCGTATCTTCGTCTCGACATGAAGAGTGCGGCAATACGACTGAGCAAGCGGCGCGGGCTATGAGCGCCCGAATTCCCAGTGGGACGCGTGACGTACTGCCCGAAGAGCGGGCCGAGCTGCGTCGGATCGAAGCCGCGCTATTGGGCGTCTTTAGCGATTCCGGCTACGGCGAGGTCTCTACGCCCACGGTTGAGTACCAAGAGACGCTCCAGCGCGCCGGCGCGACGGCTACTCCCGTCTCCTACCGCGTGCTCGGTGAGCCAGGCGAGGAGCTGGCGTTGCGGTCGGATATGACCGTGCCGATCGCGCGAGTCGCATCATCGAGGTACCGGGACGCTGAGATGCCGCTGCGCTTCTGTTACGTTGCCCTCGCATATCGTGCGGTCACGCCGCACCGCGGGCAGCCCAGAGAGTTCCTGCAGGCAGGGGTCGAACTAATCGGCGCAGAGGTGATCAGTGGTTGCGCTGAGACGCTGACGGTCCTCTGCCGCGCGATCGAAGCTTCCGGACTAAAGGACTTCTACGTCGGCGTCGGCGACTCCGCCCTATATCCGTCACTGCTCGCCTCGTGTGGCGTTGATCCGGATGCCAGCGAGACTGTGCTCAAGGAGCTCGGCGATCGGGACTACGTTGGCATTGATAGAGAACTGCGCGCGCTTGACATCGCGGTCGATCAGATCGACTTGCTGACGAAGGTGCCACGAATGAGGGGCGCCGAAGTGCTCAGCGGAAGCCTCGACCCGGCCCTAGACAGTGCGGTTAGCTCAATTCGCGACCTCGTTGGCTCACTCGAGCCCGACGTAGCCGCGCGGATGATCCCCGACCTTGGCCGTTTTCCTCGCATGGGCTACTACAGCGGCGTTGTATTTGAGGTCTACGACCCGAGGCTCGGCGAACCGATTGCTAGCGGTGGCTATTACGCTGACCTCCTCGGCCGCTTCGGGATGCCAGTCGGCGGCGTTGGCTTCGCGATCGACGTTGACCTGCTGCACGCCGCGCTGGCAGGAGAAGAGCGAGGCGAAACCGGCCGATGAACCGATTTGGACTGACAATCGCCGTTCCCCGTGGCGCGCTGCTCGGGGGCAGCCTCGACGCTCTCGACAGAGCATCAATTGACACTTCTGAGATTCGCAGCAACGATCGCAAATTGCTGTTCGCAGACGTCGGCGTTGTAACGATGCGCCCTTCCGACGTTCCGACCTACGTCGAGGCCGGTGCGGCCGACGTCGGCATTACCGGCAAAGACGTGCTGATGGAATACCCGGAGCGCCAGATCTTCGAGCTCGCCGACCTGAACTTCGGCGAGTGCCAAATAGTTGTGGCGTCTGAGGACGGCCCAGACAAGGCGGAGGCGGCTCTGCTTCGACTCGGCGTCATGCGCATCGCCACCAAATACCCGCGGATTGCGGCAGAGTACTTTGAGCAGAGCGGCCGTCAGGCAGAGATCGTCACCGTCAACGGATCGGTCGAGCTGGCTCCGTTGACCGGTCTCGCCGATGCGATTGTTGACCTGACAGCAACCGGGATAACGCTGCAAGAGAACGGCCTCGTCGTGCGCGAAGTGATCGCCACGGTGACGGCGCGCTTAGTTGCTAATCGAGTTGCACATCGCCTGAAGGCCGTTGCGATAGAGGAGTTCGCGTCGCTGATTAGCGCCGAGCCCAACGCTCAGGCCACAAAGGCGTGAGCGCGCGACTCTGCATCGTTGACTACGGCGTCGGCAACCGCCGCTCAGTCGAGAAAGCACTTGAGAAGGTTGGGGCCGAGTGCCTGATCAGTTCCGATCCGAGCGTGATTGAGCTGGCTGACGGGCTCCTGCTTCCGGGGGTAGGAGCATTTCCCTCAGCGATCGAGCGGATACGCGCGCTAGGCCTGGATCAGGCGATCAGCACCGCTGCTGCCAGCGGCACGCCGATCCTCGGCGCCTGCCTCGGAATGCAGTTGCTGTTTGACCGCTCGAGCGAGCACGGCGGCGCGGAAGGGCTTGGCCTGATCTCCGGCGACGTCGCCGCGCTCGACGCCGGCGGCGCGAAGCTTCCCCACATTGGCTGGAGCGAAGTCGATTGGGCGACCCCATCAGCGCTTACCGCTGGGCTGGGGGATTCTGCAAGCTTCTACCACGTGCACTC
>CAJBXY010000196.1 GCA_903959665.1 uncultured Solirubrobacterales bacterium
GTCGACCTCCTCGAGCTGGAAGGCTTCGATCGGCTCGCCCTCGCGTTCCTCGCGGATAACCCAGGCGGTCATCTTGGCGGGCAGATCGCCCGGTTCGGTTGTGACGTTTGCGATTGCGGAGATGTCAACGGCCATGGCGCCAATAATACGGCTCGCGCGGCAAATCGGACTTGCCGCGGCGAGCAGTCCGAGGCGAAGCCGATACTTCAGCGCGGTGGAGCGCGAGGCAAATAGCGGCAGCGAAAGCAAGAAGGCCTTCGACCTCGACCGCACGATCGCCCTGAGCGACGGAATCTTTGCCTTCGCGTTGACCTTGCTGGTGCTGAGCATCAGCGTGCCTGAAATTTCGCACAGCAGCTCCAGCAGCGAACTTTGGGCGGCGCTCAAGGACCGCGAGCAAGAGCTGATCTCTTACCTGATCAGCTTCGCCGTTATCGGCAGCTTCTGGGTTCGCCACCACAAACTTTGTGGCTCGCTGAAGGCCGTTGACGGGCCTTTCGTCGCGATCAACCTCGTCTACCTTGCGACCGTCGCCTTCATCCCTTACCCGACGCAGATCCTCGGCGACTTTCAGAACTCGGCCGGCTTTGCCCTCTACGCGGCTGCGATCTCAATCTCGATGCTCGTCTCGGTCGGCCTCAACGAGCATGCGATCCGTAGCGACCTGATGGCAGCGAAGCCAAGCGCCGGAGAGCTAAAGGGTCGCCGGATCGACGGCGTCGCAGTGATCGGGGGCTTCATCGCTTCGATCCCGCTGGTGCTCTTGACCGGCGAGCTGTGGCTTGGTTACCTCAGCTGGATCCTCGGAGCCAACTTCCATCTCTTGCTGCGCGCCGGTGGTTCAGGGAAGCATTAGGTCGTTCTGAGCCGACGGTCGCTCGCCTGCGACGCTGATAATTGAGGCGGGGATCGCGTCGTCTTCAACCGAAAGTGAGTAGGTGCCGTCGGTTAGGTTGGCCTTCATCGAGGCCGTGTTGTTCGGCGCAATTGTCGCGCTCTGGCTGTCGATCCGCAGATCGGAGGTGCCGGAAGGGGAGTTGGCGCCGAAGGTGACGCGCTGGTCGCTGGCGGTCAGGTTGCTGACGATCAGCGTTATCGGCCCGCCGCCAATCCGGTCTGGCGAGATTGAGATCTTCTTCGGCATCAACGAGGCATTGAGCTGAATCGGAACCGGCGGCCGCAGCTCGTTGGCGGTCCGCTCTTTGGTGCCGCAGCCAACGAGCACCAGCGCAGTGATCGCTAGTAGGGCAAGGCTAGTTTTGCGTGTCGCTTTCAGCATGGCTTCTTCTGTCGGCGCCGGTCAGCAGCGCTGAAGCTGACTCTAACGGACGGCTAGAGGCCGATGCTGGAGTGTTCGCTGGCAGCTTCGTCGGTCAGCGTGAAGAGTTCGGCCTGGAGGCGCTCCCAAGCTTCCGCCTCCGCGCGCTCATAGTCGCTGCCCTCAAGGTCACGAAGGTCCTCGCGGTAGTTCTCCCAAGCGGCCTGCACGCGTGGGTCGGGCGATATCTTTGGTTGCGGCGCGGTCGTCGTCACGTCAGTCACCCTCCTCCAGGTTGATGATCGGATCACTGTACCCCGCGCTTCGGCCAGTATTGAATTGGCGCCGTTATTGGCCGCTCGGAGCGGGAAAAAGCGTCGCTTCAACGGGCCCGTCGCCAACCTTGAGCGTTGAACCGTCCTGCGCTTCGCGGCGAATCAATGCGAGGCCGATCGTCCCCTGCTCTGGCGAAACCGCGAGGCTGGTCAGAACTCCCACCTCACGCTCGCTTGTGCTCAGCGCGGCGCCAATCTCAGCCTCGCCACTCAACTTCAGTGAGCAGAGCCGGCGGTTCGGGCGGCCGCGGTAGTGGAGCCGGGCGATCGTCTCCTGGCCGACGTAACAGCCCTTCGTGAAACTGACGGCGCGATCGTTAAGGCCGCCCTCCTCGGGGATCACTGTCTCGTCGAGGTCGACGCCGTAGCGCGGGCGGCCGCTCTCGATCCGCGCCAACTCAGCCAGCGGCTCGTCGGCTGGCGTAGCGCCGGCGGCCAGCAGCGCGGCGCGAACCTGCTCGCCGTCGTCGACGGCGCAGAGCACGTCAACGCCCACGTTGGTGGCGATCAGCCGCACCGGGCGGCCAGCGAGCTCGGCTGCGACGTTGTCGTCTTCGCCCTCACCGAGCGAGTCGGCGCCGGCGATTGTTCGCGACTGCGGCCCGAGCAGCGAGAAGAGGTTTGTTTCGAGCGTCCGCTTGTGGAGCTCCGCGTCGTAGCCGACGAGGCCGTGACGGATCGCGTCGAAGATCGCCTGTAGCGCGCAGCGCTCGACGTCGAGCAGCAGCTCCGCTTCGGTCGCGAGCACGCGCAGATCGCCGAGCATTCTGCCCTTTGCTGTGCAGCAGGCTGCGAGGCATCCAGTTCCAGGGGTGAGCGCCTCAATCTCGTTTGTGACAACGGCGCTGAGTGCTTCCTTGGCCTGCGGGCCGCTGAGCGCGAGGCGGCCGCGGTCGGAGCGGTCAACTAGCGCCGCTCCGCTTCGGAGGGCATCGACTTCAGCCGAGCTCGGTGGGGTGAGGGTCATCGACGCTCAAGGATAGGAGCAGCCGCGCGGGGGCAGGCGAGTTAGCGCGGTTGATAATAAAAGTTAGGCTTGCCATAATTAGCCGATGGAGCGAACTGAGGAGCGCCACAGCCCAGCGGTTGAGGACTACGCGAAAGCGATCTACACGCTGCAGGAAAGAGCCGACGGGCCGGTTACGACGACGGCCCTAGCGGAGCGGCTTGAGGTGAGCGCTGCCTCGGCCTCGGGGATGGTTCGCAGGCTCGGTGAAATTGGCCTGGTTGAACACGAGCCCTACAAAGGTGTTGAGCTGACCGATGCCGGTCGCGCCGTTGCGCTCGAAGTTATTCGTCACCACCGCTTGTTGGAGCTGCTGCTGGCTGAGCTTGGGGTGCCGTGGGACAGAGTTCACGACGAAGCGGAGGTGCTTGAACACCACATCTCAGAGGAGCTCGAGGCGCTGATCGCCGAGCGGCTTGGCGACCCAACCCATGACCCGCACGGCGACCCGATTCCGGCCGTCGACCTGACCGTTGAGGAAGGAACGACGATCGCGCTCGATCAACTTGAGATTGGTGCGTGCGGCCTGTTCGTGCGCGTCTCCGACTCCGACCCCGAGATGCTGCGCTACCTCAGCGGCCTTGGGCTAGCGCCGGGGGAACGGCTGGAGTTGGTTCGCCGCGAACCGTTCGAAGGGCCGCTGATCGTCAGCTTCGCCGGCGCCGAGCACCCGCTCGGGATCGCGCTGGCGCGGGCGATGCGGGTTGAGGTTGAGCAGTGAGCAAAGCGCTGCGCGAAGAGGCGGCCGCTGGCGAGCCTGTGCCGCCCGGAGCCGATCCTCAGGCGGCAGTCCAAAGCGAGCTGAGCGACCTCGAACGGCTCAGCGGCCGCGGCCGCGGCAGAACCGTGCTTGCCGTTCTCGGACCGGCCTTCGTCGCCTGCATCGCCTACATCGACCCAGGCAACTTCGCCACCAACATCACGGCCGGCTCAACCTACGGATATCTGCTGGTTTGGGTGCTGGTCAGCGCCAACCTGATGGCGATGCTGATCCAGAACCTCTCGGCCAAGATCGGCATCGCGACCGGCAAGAACCTTCCCGAGCTCTGCCGCGAGCACTTCCGCCGCCCGGTCGTGCGTGGGCTCTGGGTGCAGGCCGAGATCGTCGCGATGGCAACCGACCTGGCTGAGTTCGTTGGCGCCGCGCTGGCGCTGAACCTGCTTTTCGGCGTGCCGCTGCTGCCGGCCGGAATCATCACCGCCGTCGCCTCTTTCGGCATTCTCTCCTTGCAGCAGCGCGGCTACCGCCGCTTCGAAGTAGCGCTCGTCTTCTTCCTGCTGATCATCCTGCTCGGCTTCCTCTACAACACGCTGCAGATTGGTTTCGACGCCGGCGCCGCAGCGGCCGGCCTAGTTCCCTCGTTCGATGGGGCGGAGAGCGTCCTCTTGGCAACGGGAATCCTCGGCGCGACGGTGATGCCGCACGTGATCTACCTCCACTCGGCGCTAACGCAGGGGCGGATCAAGCCGCGCGATGACGACGAGCGCCGCAAGCTGCTGCGCTTTCAGCGGATCGACGTGACGCTGGCAATGGGTGTGGCCGGAGTCGTCAACCTGCTGATGCTGCTTGTAGCCGCATCGCTGTTCTTTGGCGGCGATCTCGCTGGAACCGACACGATCGAAGGCGCCTACAGCGGCTTTGATCAGCTAATCGGCGGCGACGCGGCGCTGGCCTTCGCGCTTGCGCTGCTGGCCTCCGGTTTCGCCAGCTCAAGCGTCGGCACCTACGCCGGCCAGGTCGTAATGCAGGGCTTCATTAACCGCACGATCCCGCTGACGCTGAGGCGCGCAATCACGATGGCGCCGGCGCTGATCGTGCTCGCGATCGGCGTAAACCCAACCGACGCTCTGGTGATCAGCCAAGTTGTGCTGTCGTTTGGAATCCCGTTTGCGCTCGTGCCGCTGGTGCTGCTGACGCGCCGCGCCGACGTGATGGGAGTGCTCGTCAATAAGCCGATCACGACGATTGCCGCCGCGGTCGTCGCGGCGCTGATCATCTCCTTGAACCTCTTCCTAGTTGTCCAAATTGTGATCGGCTAACGCGCGGCGAGCGTGGCCGGGTAAGCTGCAGGGCGCAATGGCATTGGCCGCTTCATTCCAAGAGGTAATCGACTCGCTCCCCGACGACTGGTCGGACCTCGATCTTGACCTGCGGATTTTCGATGAGTCGCGCTACGTCGAAGCGGCCACCTTCCTCGTCGTCTGTAACGCCCAGCCTTACTCCCACAACGATTGGCACTGGAAGCTGCTCTGCGCACACCGCTTCGGCCACGCCGCGGCTCCGCAAGCCGTCCACCGCTCACTGCTGTTCCTCGACGAAGCTGGAATCGATGGCGAGTTTGTGGTCCGCAGCGTCCGTTCCGGGCGCGCGCCGGTATTCGACGCCTGGGGGCGGCCGGAGAGCGTGCGCGAAGATTTCCGCCGCATCCACAACCAGTAGAGATGGCGAAGGTGGTGGCGGCGGTCCCCGACCTGCTCTTTGGTTCGAAGCTGGAATCGGCGCTCACTGCGGGCGGCTTCGATTGCGAACTGATTGCGAGCGCCGACGCTGCCCGCGCAGCCGCCGCCGGCGCCGATCTGCTCGTCGTTGACCTAACCGACGCCGACTTCGGTGGGGTCGAACTGGTTGAAGCGATGGGGCAGGCCGGCGAGCTCGCTTCGCTGCGAACGCTCGGCTTCTACAGCCATGTTGAGCCGCAGGTCAAAGCGGCGGCGACGGCGGCCGGATTCGACCTCGTCGTGCCGCGTTCGCGGATCAACCGCGAGGGCGCCGAGCTAGCCGCGAAGCTGCTCGCGGGCGCATAGACTGGGCGAGCAATGCGCCGCAGAGTCACCTTCTCCCGCAACTTCACGCTCTCGCTCTCGCGCAGCTGCCAGTGCTACTGCAAGTACTGCGCCTTCAAGACGCACCAGCCGCACCTGCACACGCCGGACGAAGTCGATCGCTTGATCGAGCAGGCGGTGCGCCGCAACTCGAAGGAGCTGCTGATCCTCACCGGCGAGCGGCCCGAAGCCGTTGACGGGGTTGCCGCGCAGCTCGAAGAGCTCGGCCACGAAGACTTCACCTCCTACGTCGTCTGGGCCTGCGAGCGCGCATTGGAGCGCGGGCTGCTGCCGCACACCAACATCGGCGTCGTGCCGCGCGAGGATTTGGAGCGGCTGCGCGCAGTGACCGCATCGCAAGGATTGATGCTCGAATCAATGCGCGATGATCTGATCGCCCACCAAGGCTCACCGACGAAGAGCCCGGCGCGGCGGCTTGAGATGATCGAATGGGCCGGCGAGCTGAAGATTCCGTTCACGAGCGGAATCCTCGTCGGCATCGGCGAATCACACGAGGATCGCTTTGAGGCGCTCGACGCGCTGGCCGAAGTGAACGCGCGTCACGGCCATATTCAAGAGCTGATCATCCAGAACTTCGTTCCGCACGACTCCTACTACGGCGAGGACGTTGGCGAGCTGGCTGACGCCGCCGCGACGCGCTTCTGGGAGACCGGGATCGGTGAGCCGAGCGGCGCTGAGCTGCCGCAGTGGGCGACCGGGGTTTCGATCGAAGAGCTCGAGCAGCTAATCGTTTATGCGCGCGAGAACGTTCCCGGCGTCGGCGTGCAGATTCCGCCGAACCTCTCCGAGCACTGGCCACGGCTGGTTGCGGCAGGAGCCACCGACCTCGGCGGCCTCTCGGCGAACGGTGATCACATCTCGCCCGAGCAACCGTTCCCCTCGCCACACCAGGCCCGCGCGCGGCTGCTCGAGGACGGCGTCGCGCTGACCGAACGGCTCTGCGTCTACTCGAAGTACATCGGCACGGAGTGGACGGCCCCCGCCGTTCTCGACGCGATCCGCGCCAAGTACTGGAGCTTCATTCCGCGCGGTGGCTCCGGCCGCAACGAGCCGCCGTTCGCGATCAACGCCGACCTTGTGGGCCCGGCGATCGAGAAAGGGCGCGCCGGTGAAGCGCTGGACGCGCCGGAGCTCACGGCGCTCTTCGCTGAGACGCGGCCAGAGGCGATCGAGCAGATCCGCGTTGCCGCCGACGAGCTGCGCGCCGAGCTCGTTGGCGAGCAGGTCAGCTTCGTCGTAAACCGCAACATCAACATCTCGAACGTCTGCACAGTTGGCTGCGGCTTCTGCGGTTTCGGCCAGAGCCGGCGGTCGCCGGAGGCTTACACGCTCGGCGAGGAGGAGTTCGTGCGGCGCGTCGGCGAGGCGGTCGAGTTTGGTGCCAGTGAGCTTTGCATCCAGTCGGGAATCCACCCCGAATGGCAGCTCGACGATTACCTCGGCTGGCTGCGGCTGGCAAAGGCGACGGCGCCGCAGCTTCACCTCCACGCCTACAGCCCGATGGAGATCGCCCACATGTGCGACATCTCAGGCCTGCCCGCGGCTGAGGTTTTCGCCCAGCTCGCCGACGCCGGCCTCGGCTCAACGCCCGGCACCGCCGCCGAGATCCTCGACGACGGTGTGCGCCAGCGGATCAGCCCAAACAAGCTGCCGGCGGCGCGCTGGGTCGAGATCATCGAAGCGAGCCACCGAGCCGGCCTCTACTCAACCAGCACCGTGATGTTCGGCCACATCGAGGAGCCATGGGAGCTGGCCGAACATATGCGCGTGGTCCGCGAGCTACAGCAACGCACAGGGGGAATCACGGAGTTTGTGCCGCTCTCATTCATTCCCTTCCACACGCTGCTCGGCCGCACGCATGGAATCGAGGAGATCAGCCGCGAGGAGAACCTCAAGCACACCGCCGTCTTCCGCCTCGCGCTCGGCAAGACGATCCCGAACCTGCAGGCGAGCTGGGTCAAGATGGGGCTTGAGACGGCGACCGAAGCGCTGCGCTGGGGAGTGAATGACCTCGGTGGAACGCTGATGGAGGAGAACATCAGCCGCCTGGCCGGCAGCTACCACGGAGTTCGCCTCGAACCGGAGGATTTGATCGCCGCCGCACATCGGGCCGCTCGTCCGGCCTTCGAACGTGACACCCTCTACGGCGTGAAGAGCGAATACCCACTGGCAGCAACGACCGAGGCGGTGACGGCGTGACCGGACTTAGCGACGACCAGCAGGCGATTACGCCCGAAGGGCTGAAGGCTCTCGAGGCGGAGCTCGCAGAGCTAGAAGGCCCGAAGCGGGCTGCTCTCTCAAAGCGGATTCAGGCAGCACGCGAAGAGGGCGACCTGAAAGAGAACGCCGAATACCACATCGCCAAAGACGACCAGTCGCACATGGAAACGAAGATCCTGCGCCTGCGTGAGCGGCTGCGCAGCGCCGTTGTCGTCGAAGCTGACGGTGACGCCAAGGTTGTCGCCTTTGGCATGCCGGTGACGGTGACCGACCTTGAATCAGGCAAGAAACAGAGCTTCACGATCGTCGGCCCAACCGAAGCGAAACCGGCGGAGGGCAAGCTCTCGAGCGAATCGCCGGTGGCGCAGGCGCTGCTCGGCGCATCGCCCAAGGACGAGGTTGAGGTCGAAACACCGGGCGGCGCGCGCCGCTGGCGCGTCGATTCGCTCGGCGACTAAAGGAAGCGGTCTTCTTCAGGCGGCCTGAGCAGCGCCTTGGCGCCGGGGCCGTCGTCGGCGCTGATCAGACGCCCGAGGCCGCGAATAATCACCGCAGGGCAGGAGCCGTCCTTTGTGCGCGCAAGATCGGCCGCCGCTGCCGCTTGGTCGGCAACGGCGATCAGCGTTGCGCTGAGCGGGCGACCTTCGCTGTCGTTGCGGCCGCGCCAATCGTCAAGCGGTGTTAGGCCCGCCAGGCCGATCGCCACGTCGAGCTGCCCGAGCCGCCAGGCGCGGCCAAATGAGTCGGTGATCATCACCGCCGGGTGGCCGGGGAGAGCGGCGCGAAGGGCGCGGGCGCTGGCGTCGGGATCGCGCGGCAGCAGTACGAGGCGATCGTCGGCGCCGGAGTTGGAAGCGTCGACACCGGCGTTGGCGCAGATCAAACCGTGGTGGGTGCGGCAGATCAGCAGCTCGCCGCTGTCGCGGATGATCTCAGCGCTCTGCTGAAGAATCACTTCCACCTGCCGCGCGTCGCGGCCTTGGCGAACGGCGATCTCGACTGCGCGCGGCGACGGTTCCACCTCTGCGAGCTCAGCGACCGAACCTTCGGCCTTTGAGACGACCTTGTGCGCGACGACGAGAAGATCTTCGGCGCCCAGCTGCTGAGGGCAAGCGGCGCTGATCAGCGCCGCCAGATCATCGCCGCGGCTGATCTCTGGCAGCCCTTCAACGGCGAGCAGTTCAATTCGGCTCACCGCGCGCCGAGCCGCCCAATCACCGAGCGCGTGAACGGGGCGACGCTGCGGTCAGCGGATTCAAGTGCTTCGCTCAAGGCTTCAAGATCTTCGGCCGTGTCAACGTCGAGCCCAATTCCAAAGCTGGTCTCAACCCGTGCGCTCGCTCCTGCATCGGCGGCGATCTGCTGGTGGCGCTGGCAGCTTCCTTCGCCAAACGATGGGCTGATGACGCCGGCGGGGGTGAGGATCAGCGCGTTGGTGCCGCTGCCGTGGCGATCAGGGACGATCACTACCTCGTCTTCGGCGAGCGACTCGATCAGTGAATCGATCTCCGCCGGGTCAACGGCCGGAATGTCGCCGGCAATCAGCAGCGTGTGGAAGGCGCCATCGGCGACCGCCCAGTCGATTCCACGCTGAGCGGCTTCGCTGTGGCCTTCGCTGGGATCATCGGCCAGAACTTGGGCCCCTGCGCCACGCGCCAAAGCCTCGGCGCCCGGCTCGCTCGTCACGACGACGATGTCGTCAACCAGATTGCAGCGGCGCAGCGCGGCGAGCACGTCGCTGAGCATGCCTGTTGCCAGCGCGAGTCGCTGCGCCGATGAAAGGCCA
>CAJBXY010000197.1 GCA_903959665.1 uncultured Solirubrobacterales bacterium
CTCCGAATCCATCACGTCGGCGACGGTGATTCCCTCGATCTCGTCGGTGAAGCGGCTGCTGGCGACAGCGCCGCGCGCGGCCGAGGCGAGGAACCAGCCGAGCACCGCAAACCACAGTCCAGAGACAACATCGCCCCGCATGAGGGCGTAAACGCCGAGGCCGATCATGATCACGCCGAAGCCCTGTCCGAGGTAGCCGGCAAAACGTGTGCCCTTGCCGCGCTCGCCGGTCACCTTCCAAGCAATTGCGCGGGCGATCCGGCCGCCGTCGAGCGGGAAGGCCGGGACGAGGTTGAAGAGCAGCAGCGCGACGTTGACCATCGCCAGCCAGCCGATAAGGGCAGTGAATGGCGTCGTTGAGATTCCGCTGAAGGTCGCGGTGTCAATCACGCTGGTTGTCTGCGAGGCGACCGCCGCTACCGCGATACAGGCGACGACTATCAGCGCCGTTACTGCCGGCCCGGCGGCGGCAACCTTGAACTCTTCGCCCGGTGAGTTTGAGTCGCGTGAGAGCTTGGCGACGCCGCCGAAGAGCCAAAGGTCGATTCCTGAAGTCGAGATGCCTTCACGGCGCGCCGCGAGAGCGTGGCCGAGCTCGTGCAGCAGCAGCGAGACGAAGAAGAGCAGCGTTGCTGCGATCGCGATCGCGAACGAGAGCGTGTTCGAGGAGCCGATCAGAATGTCGCTGAAGTAGCCCGAGAGCCAGTAGATCATCAGGAAAAGGAAGATGAACCAGCTGGGGTTGGCGCCGATGCGGATGCCAAAGACGCTAAAGAGCTTGATTGAGCGCTCACCGAACATTTACTTATCCTCGCAGGGTCGCGCTTAGCCCCGGGGCGTATGGCGCGCGACCAGTCCGGCGGCATCGATGCCGCTTGGCAAACCGCCGTAGTTGAGGCCGCGATTCTCACTCAGGCGCGCGGCGCAGAAGGCTTCTGAAACGATGCTCGGGCCGTGTTGCACCAGCAGCGCTGCTTGGAGAGCGATTGCCATCTGCTCAACTATCGTGCGCGCGCGGAATTCGATCTCTTCACCGCTTTCGAACTCACTGCGAAGCCGTGCGATTGCGCTGTCGAGCCGGGCGTCGGCGCCGCTGGCGCGATCGAGCTCGGTGAAGAAGCCCTCCAGCGAGGCCGGCTCATGGCGAAGCGCGCGCAGAACGTCGAGCGCGATCACGTTGCCGGAGCCTTCCCAAATTGAGTTCAGCGGCGCTTCGCGATAGAGCCGCGGCATCCCCGACTGCTCGACGTAGCCGGCGCCGCCGAGCACCTCCATCGCTTCGAAGGCGTGCTGCGGTGCGCGCTGGCAGACGTAGTACTTCGAAACCGCAGTAGCGAGCCGCTTGAACTGCGCAGCCGCCGGGTCGCCCTCGGCTTCGTCGTAGGCCCGCGCCAGCCGCATCGCCATCACCGTCGCGGCCTCCGACTCCAGAGCCAGGTCGGCGAGCACGTTGGTCATCAGCGGCTGGTCGATCAGCTGCTTGCCGAAGGCGGCGCGGTGCGCTGCGTGCCAGGTTGCCTGGGCTACGGCGGTGCGCATCCCGGCGGCGGCGCCAAGGACGCAGTCGAGCCGCGTGTGCGCGACCA
>CAJBXY010000198.1 GCA_903959665.1 uncultured Solirubrobacterales bacterium
GACTCGCTCTTCTCATCGCTCGGACTGCTCGATGGCACCGACTGGCTTGGCGGCCAGGGAATCACCGTGATCATCGCCCTGATCTACGGCTATGTGCCGTTCTTCATTCTGCCGCTCTTTGCTTCGCTCGACCGCATAGACCAGCGCGTGATCGAAGCCGCGCGTGACCTTGGTGCGCCGCCACCGAGCTCATTCTGGCGCGTGATCCTGCCGATGTCGAAGCCGGGAATCCTCGCCGGACTGGTGCTCGTTGCGCTGCCGATGGCAGGCGATTACTACACGCAGACGCTGATGAGCGGCTCGCCCTCGACGAGCATGATCGGCAACACGATCAACGATTACATCCAAGGCGGGCCCGATAAGTCGCTCGGCGCGGCGATGACGATTCTGCTCTCAGTCGTGCTGCTCTTCTTCATGCTCTATTACCTGCGCACGCTGCGCCGTGAACAAGGCGAGGTGGCGGCATGAGCTCCGCACCGACCGAGCAGGCTGCCACGAGCAAGCCAGCGCGGCGCCCGGGATTCTCACTCGGCAACCCGTGGAGCAAGCCGCGCTGGCTCACCGGCATTACCTGGGTCTACATCCTTTGGTCGCTGCTGCCGGTGCTGCTGGCGATCCGCGTGGCCTTCAACGAAGGGCGCTCGCGCACAGCGATCGACGGCTGGTCGCTGAAGTGGTTCTTTGGCGACAACAGCTTCAGCGTCTTCGGTGACCCGGCGCTGCAAGACGCGCTAACACACAGCCTCTTGCTTGCCGGACTGGCGATGCTGATCGCGACGCCGCTTGGAATCATGCTCGCGATCGGCCTCCAGCGCTGGCGCGGCCTTGGGTCCGGGCCAGCCAATGTTGTGGCGCTGCTACCGCTCGTCACGCCGGAGCTGGTCTTCGCGGTAGGGCTTTTCTTGCTCTTCACGACGCTGCTCTCAACGATTGGGCTGGGCACAACCGCGCAGGTGATTGGCCACGTGACCTTCTCAATGTCGTTCGTCGTCGTGATCGTGCGCGGCCGCCTGGTGACGATCGGCCCCGACGTTGAGGAGGCCGCCGCCGACCTTGGCGCCCCTCCCCTGGCCGTCATCTGGCGCGTCTTGCTGCCGCTGCTGGCGCCGGCGATCGCAGCCAGCCTGCTGATCGTCTTCGCGCTCTCAATCGACGACTTCGTCGTAAGCCAGTACCTCGCCTCAGGCGCCGACACCGCCACCGTTCCAATGCGAATCTACGCTCAGGCGCGCGCCGCACCGCTGCCGTCGCTGAACGCACTGGCGACGCTGATGCTGCTCTTCACGCTGCTGGCGTTGGTGCTGGCATACGCTGTTTTCCGCTTCATGACCCGCGGTGAAAAGCGTGGTTCGGCGATCGAACAGATTGCCTCAATCGATTCTGGAGGTGGACGATGAGCGAAGGTGACATCCGGCTCGAAGGGCTAGTAAAAAACTACGGTGACGTGGTCGCGGTCGACGGAATCGACCTGCACATCCCATCAGGCGAATTCTTCACGATGCTCGGGCCGTCAGGCTGCGGCAAGACGACGACGTTGCGAATGATCGCTGGTTTCGAGCGTCCAACTGATGGGTCGATCCTGCTTGATGGAGCCGAAATGTCGGGGACGCCGCCGCACAAACGCCGCGTTAACACCGTCTTCCAAAACTATGCGCTCTTCACGCACATGACGGTCGCCGAGAACGTTGGCTTTGGCCTGCGCTACCAGAAGGTCTCCAAGGACGAGACAAAGCGGCGCGTTGACGCCGTGATGGAGATGGTTCAGATTGGCGAGCTTGGCGAGCGGCGCCCGTCGGAGCTCTCCGGCGGCCAGCAGCAGCGCGTTGCGCTGGCGCGGGCGTTGATCCTTGAGGCGCCGGTGCTGCTGCTCGACGAGCCGCTCGGCGCGCTCGACGC
>CAJBXY010000199.1 GCA_903959665.1 uncultured Solirubrobacterales bacterium
AATCGCCGTCGCCGACGGGCCGACGATGGCCGACGTCGGCTTCGGCTTCGTCCATGACTTCGGCAGCGATGAGCAGTGGCACGCGATCCGCGGCGAGGGAGCCTGGCTCAATGGCCAGCCGCTGGCGCCGGTCGCGCCCGAACGGCGCAGCGCCGATGGTCGCTTGGAGGTCGTGCTGGTCGAGGGCGCCTCGCCATTCAACCTCGCGGCCTCGACGCCTGCACTGATCGCCGGCGCGCACCGCGTTCGGGCCTTCGGTTCGATGGCTATCTCCTGCTGCCAGATTGCTGCTGGCCGCGCCGATGCGATGGTCTCGCTCTGGAGCTGCAGGCCGGTTGACGTAGCCGCCAGCCAGTTGGTCGTGCGCGAGGTCGGCGGCGAGGTTGCCTTCCCTGCCGCCGCGTCGCCACTGACGCTGCCATTGGCCGGTTCCGACGGCGTCTCGGCCGTTGTTGCTGCCCCTACGGCCGCTGCACTGGCCGATGCACTTTCCTTCCCTGCGCTGTAACCACGGCCTCTGGGCGGCGTATTTGGTGTGACTAGCGAACACCTGTTCGCAGAGCTGCTACTCTATCCGTAATCTCATTAGTTCTAAGTAGTCGAAAGGAAGTCAAGTCAAATGGCAACTCCCACCAAGAAGGCAACACCGAAGCCCCGCGCAAAGGCCAAGCCGGCCGCCGCGAAGACTCGTGGCCGCGCAGGCGCCAAGCCGAAGGCAACAGCCAAGGCACCCCACTCACGCGTAGAGCGTGCCGCTGACCTTCAGGTCGGTGCCGTTCTCGTCGCCCGTGACACGGTCGTTGACGCGATCGAAGAGCTGCGCACGAAGGTCGGCAGCCGTCAGAGCGCTGAGAAGCAGCTGAAGAAGGTTGAGCACCGCGGAAGCGTTGCTCGCACGAAGGCTGAGCGCGAGGTCCGTCAGGCCAGCGCCCGCATCGAGCGCGAGATCAAGCGCAACCGCACGCGCCTTGAGCGTGAGGTTCGCAATCTGCGCAAGGACGCCGACAAGCAGCTGCGCAACGTGCGCGGTGATGTCACGCGTCAGGCCGACGTCGTAAGCAGCCGCGTCCAGGACGCAGTCGCTCCGATCGTTGACCAAGTTTCAAAGGTCACCGCTTAGAGCTTCAGGCTCCAAGCAGTAGCTGCTGTACCGACGGCCCGCCACTGTGCGGGCCGTCGTCGTTTTCGGAGCTAAGGCGAAAGCGCCGAGCACTCTTTGTCACAATGGGGCAATGGCCACAGACGAGCAGATCCTCAAGGCGCTCGAGGTCGTAATTGACCCCGAGCTGCGCAAGTCAATCGTTGAACTTGGAATGGTCCGCTCTATTGAGCAGGCCGACGACGGCAAGGTCGCCGTAATCGTCTCGTTGACGACCGCCGGCTGCCCGATCCGCAACCACTTCGAAACAGCAGTCGCTGAGGCTGTCGGTGGGCTCGATGGCGTTACCGGAGTGAGCGTCAGTTTCGACGTTCTAAGCGATACCGAGAAGGGTGAGCTGCAGCGCAAGCTCGGCCGTGGCTCGCTGCCGGAGGGCGCGCTGGCGCAGGTCAGCAACGTCGTCTGCATCGGCTCCGGCAAGGGCGGCGTTGGCAAGTCGACGATCACCGCCAACATCGCCGCTGCGCTGGCAGCCGAAGGAAAGCGCGTTGGCGTTCTTGACGCCGACGTTTGGGGCTACTCAATCCCACGGATGTTCGGCGTGACAGGCCGCCCACCGGTTTCGCCAGAGCGCAAGATCGTGCCGCTCGAGGCTGGCGGCGTGAAGATCATGTCGATCGGCTTCTTCGTCGAAGAGGACGCCGCCGTCGTCTGGCGCGGGCCGATGCTGCACAAGGCCTTGACGCAGTTCCTTGAAGACGTCGAATGGGGCGAGCTCGATTTCCTGCTCGTCGACCTGCCGCCCGGCACCGGCGACGTTTCGATGACACTCGCCCAGCTGCTGCCGCAGGCCCAGTTCGTAATCGTCACAACGCCGCAGCAGACGGCGCAGAAGGTCGCGCGCCGCTCAGCCGACATGGCCAACAAGGTCAACCTTGAGGTCGCAGGCGTAATTGAGAACATGGCCGGCTTCGTCACTCCCGACGGGGAGCGCTACCAAATCTTCGGTGAGGGTGGAGGCCAGGAGCTGGCCGATGAGATTCAGGTGCCGCTGATCGCGAAGGTGCCGCTGACGATGCCGCTGCGCGAGCAGGCCGATGCCGGCATGCCGCTAGTGATCAGCGACCCGGACGATCCCGCCGCCCAGGCGATCCGCCAAGCCGCTCGCGGGCTGATCGCAATCTTCCCGGCCGAACTGCCGATGCTTCAAACCGAGCTGCCTGCCGACGGCCCCGATGCCGACGGCCCAGAGCCGGTCGGCATGACGCTGCCGATGGCCTAAGCGCCCTTGGCGTAGTACTCAGCGTTGATAGCGGCGTACTTGAGCCACTCGTCCGGCAGCTGATCCTCAGCGAAGCAGGCGTCGACGGGGCAGGCCTCAACGCAGGCATCGCAGTCGATGCACTCCTCAGGGTCGATGAAGAGCATCTTGACGTCGTCGTAGCCGGGTTCGTCTGGGCCGGGGTGGATGCAGTCGACCGGGCAGACCTCAACGCAGGAGTTGTCCTTCGTGTCGATGCATGGTTCTGCAATTACGTAAGCCATCTTCGCTGACCGGATCCTTTGCTCGTTGAGGTGCCTTGAGAGCGCGAACTCTAGCGACCGCTTGGGAGAGGGGGCGATACGCTCAGAGCAATGTTGCTCGTTACCGGTGCGACCGGGCTAATTGGATCGGAGCTGCTGCCACGGCTAACGGCAGCAAGCGAGCCGGTTCGCTGCCTCGTCCGCGACCCGCGCAGGCTCGGTGCTGAGCGCGTGCGCGTGCAGATCGTCCTTGGCGACTTGGCCGATCACCGCTCGCTGGCAAACGCGACGCGCGGCGTGCGGCACGTAATCCACCTTGCCGCTGCGAGCCACGACCAGGACGGCGGAACGATCGAAGAGCTCGGTTCGATCGCCACCTGGCGACTGATTGAGGCGGCTGAGGCGGCCGGGGTGGAGCACTTCAGTTTCTTCTCCGCTCTCGGCGCCGCGCGCGGCGCGCCGACGCGCTTGCTGCGCGACAAGGCGATCGCCGAGGATGCCGTTGCCTCGGCGCGGATTGCCACGACGACCTTCGCACTCTCGCTCGCGCACGCCTCGCCCGACCCGCTCTTCACGGCGATCGACGCCTGCTCACGGGCGGGAATAATTCCCGTGCCGGGCTCCGGTCGCTACCAACCGATCTGGGTCTCAGATGTAGCCGACGCAGTGGTTGCCCAATCCGCGCTGCCAACTCAGCCGGGCCACCGGCGCGTTCAGTTGGCCGGCCCGCAGGCGCTCGAGCTGCGCACGATCAGCCGCCTGATCGGCAGCGCGCTTGGCCGTCGGCGGCCGGCGCTTCCAACTACCCCCGGTTTCGCCAAGACGATGCTGCGGCTGGCCGCATCAGGCGCGGTCGAGCTGCCGATGGTTTGGGATCAGCAGGCGCTGCTGGGCGCCGAAATGATTGCTCCCGGCGGCAGCGCCGACGCGCTCGCTCTTGGTGTTTCGCCGCGCCGTTTTAGCGACGTGCTCGGGCTCGACTAGCCCGCTTCAAGCGGCGCGCGGCGACCAGCCCAGGGAAGGGCGTTCTCGAGCTGTGCGCTAAGCGCCAGCAGCATCCCTTCCGATTCCGGGCGGCCGACGAATTGAACTGCCAGCGGCAGCCCAAGCTCATCGTTCTGGTAGAGCGGCACCGAGATCGCAGGTGAGCCGGTCGCGTTTGAGATCGCCGTAAACGGCGTGAAGTGGCCGGAGCGAGCGAAGGCGCCCATCGGGTCGTCGGCGCAGCTGTCGATTGTTCCGAGCGTCACCGGTGGCTCAGCCAGAGCGGGGCAGAGGATCGCGTCGTAATCCTGAGCCCAGCTAACGACGCTCCGAGCCAGCGCCTGCAACTGAACTTCGGCGCCGAAACCGATCACGGCGCTGATCTGCTGCGACTGCTCCCAGATTGACCAACTCAGCGGCTCCATCTGATCCTCCGTGAACTCGCTACCGGCGACCATCTGCGCGAAGGCGATCTGTAGTGAGATCATCGGCCCAAAGAGCGCCGAGAAGAGCTGAAGCATGCCCGGCACGTTCCACGGTGGGTTGACTTCGATGACCTCGTGGCCAAGCTCGCGCAGCAGCTCAGCGGCGTCGCTTACGGCGGCCACCGAAGTTGGGTCGATCGGCGCGCCCTCAAGCGGCGGATTGACCGTCATCGCGATCTTCAGCCCGCTCGGCTCCTCGCGGGCCAGCTCGCTGAAAGGCTTGGCCGGCGCAGCGGCCCAGTAGGCGTCGCCGGCTTCGTATCCGGCGAGGACGTCGAGCGCCAGCGCCGTCTCCGCCGTCGTGCGCGTCAGCACGCCATCGATGCCGAGGAATGAGCCGCCGACGTCGGGGCCGGCGGAGATCCGCCCGCGCTGAGGCTTCAGCCCAACCAGCCCGCAGCAGGATGCTGGGATTCGAGTTGAACCGCCGCCGTCGTTGGCGTGCGCGAAAGGCACCATCCCGGAGGCGACCGCCGCAGCCGAGCCGCCGGAGGAGCCACCCGGCGTGCGGGTCGTGTCCCACGGGTTGCGCGACGGGCCGAAGCGGCGCGGTTCGGTCGTCGGCAGGATTCCAAACTCCGGCAGGTTGGTAGTGCCAACAACGATCGCGCCGGCGTCGCGCAGGCGACGGACGAGGAATGCGTCATGGCTTGCGCGGTAGTCGCCCATCACGTCGGCGGCGAAGGTCAGTCGCGCTCCTTCGACCGGGCGGTTGTTTTTGATCGCGACCGGCACACCGGCGAGCGGGCGGGTATCGCCGCTCTTCACCTCTTTGGCCTTGGCACGGGCGTCGTCGTGGAAGACGTCGATGAAGGCGTTGTAGGTCGGGTTCAGCGCGTCGATCTGAGCGAGCGAGGTGTCGACCAATTCGAGCGCGCTGATCTCGCCCTCTTTGACTAGCGCTGCCAGCTGATCGATGGGGCGGAACATCAACTCTGAATCGGACATCTGAACCTTTCGCTGTGGGGTCGCTGCGTCAGCCTAACCATGCTCGCCGCAGGGCGCATCGCGCAGCAGGCTCAATCGTGAGAAACTTTCAAGCAGAGAGTCAACCCTTGGAGCAAAGAGAGCGTGTTCTATGAGTGAGGTTATTTCCGGACTTGAGGGCGTAGTCGCATTCGAGACAGTGATCGCCGAACCCGACCGAGAAGGTGGCGCGCTCCGCTACCGCGGCGTCGATATCGAAGATCTCGTCGGTTTTGTGCCGTACGAAAAGGTCTGGGGGCTGCTCGTGGACTCCAGCTTCGAGCCCGGCCTCTCACCGGCCGAGCCGCACCCACTGATGGTTCGCTCCGGCGACCCGCGCGTCGATGTTCAGTCGGCACTGGCAATGCTCGCCCCCGAGTGGGGCTTCGGTCAGCTGCTTGACATCAGCGACGAGCAGGCCCGCAACGACCTTGCGCGCTGCTCGGTGATGGCACTCTCATTCGTAGCCCAGTCGGCGCGTGGCGTCGGCCAGCCGTGGGTTCCACAGGCAACGATCGACGAGGGCCACACGATCGCGGAGCGTTTCCTCTTGCGCTGGCGCGGCGAGTGCAACCCCGATCACGCCAAGGCGATTGACGCCTACTGGGTTTCAGCGGCAGAGCACGGAATGAACGCATCCACCTTCACGGCCCGAGTCGTCGCCTCAACCGGCGCCGATGTTGCCGCTGCAATGTCGAGCGCCGTCGGCGCGCTCAGCGGCCCGCTCCACGGCGGCGCACCGTCGCGCGTGCTGACGATGCTCGACGAAGTCGAAGCGAGCGGCGACGCAGATGCCTGGGTCAAGATGGCGCTCGACCGCGGCGACCGCCTGATGGGCTTCGGCCACCGCGTTTACCGCGCTGAGGATCCCCGCGCCCACGTGCTGCGGCGGACGGCGAAGGAGCTCGGTTCGACGCGCTTTGAAGTGGCAGAGGCGCTCGAGATTGCCGCGCTGGCCGAGCTAAAGGCGCGCAAGCCGGATCGCGTTCTGGCAACCAACGTCGAGTTCTGGTCGGCCGTCGTGCTTGATTACGCCGAGATTCCACCCGACATGTTCACCAGCATGTTCACCTGCGCGCGCGTTGCCGGTTGGTCGGCTCACATCATGGAACAGAAGCGCGAAGCGAAGCTGATTCGCCCCTCCGCGAAGTACGTTGGCCCCGGCCCGCGCGGCCGCGACGAAGTCTGAGCGCCTGTGGCTTCAGACAATGGGATCGAAGTCGAGGGGCTGGTTCGCGTCTTCGGTGACGAGATTCGTGCCGTTGACGGCGTTGATCTGAGCGTTGCTCCCGGCGAGATCTACGGCTTCCTCGGCCCCAACGGCGCCGGCAAGTCGACGATGGTTCTGATGCTCGTGACGCTGCTGCCGCCAACGGCTGGCCACGCAACTGTCGCCGGCTTTGACGTCGCCAAGCAGGGCCCGCAGGTCCGCGGCCAGATCGGCGCCGCGCTGCAGGAATCGGCGCTCGACGATTTCCTGACCGGCAATGAGCACATGGATCTTCAAGGTGGGCTGCACGGGCTCTCGAAGAACGAGCGGCGCACGCGCGGCGCTGAACTGATGGAGCGCGTCGGCCTTAGCGACGCCGCTGGGCGCAAAGTAGGCGGCTACTCGGGCGGAATGAAGCGCCGGCTCGACTTGGCGCTCGCACTGCTGCATCGCCCGTCGGTGCTCTTCCTTGATGAACCGACAACCGGCCTTGATCCGCAGAGCCGCAGCGCGCTCTGGGCCGAGGTCGAGCGGCTCTCGCGCGAGGATGGCGTGACCGTTTTCCTCACAACGCAATACCTCGAGGAGGCCGATGTGCTCGCCGACCGCGTTGGCATCATCGACCACGGCAAGCTTGTCGCTGAGGGAACGCCGACGGCGCTGAAGGCAGGGATTGGCCAAGTCTCGCTCGAGGCGACGCCGGCCAACCCGAATGACCGCGAGAAGCTCGCCGCGGTGCTTGCGCGCTTCGGCGAACCGGCGGCAGCGTCGCCGAAGTCGGTCGCTGTGCGACTCGCGTCGGGCGCCGAGCAGCTTGCCGACGTAGTCCGCGCGCTCGACGCCGACGAGATTGAGGTAGGCGACCTGCAGCTCCACCAGCCATCGCTCGATGACGTGTTCCTGCAGCAGACCGGCCGTTCGCTGGAGGGCGACGAGGATCAAGAGGAGCCCACTTCGTGAGCTCCGCAGGGCAGTTGGCGCTGATCGGCCGCCGCTCGGTCAGTCGCACCTTCCGCCAGCCGGTGCTGGTGGTGCCGGTGATTCTCTTCCCGCTCGTTCTGCTCGCCGTCAACGCCGCGGGCCTCGCAAGCATTACCGAGCTGCCCGGTTTCCCGACCGACCGCTACATCAATTTCGCGATCGTCGTCTGCTTCGTTCAGGGCGCGCTCTTTGCCGCGATCACGGCCGGGACCGAGCTGGCCTCCGACATTCAGAGCGGTTTCACCGATCGTCTTGCGTTGACGCCCGCTAAGCGCTGGGCGGTGCTGGCCGGGGCTACAGCTGGCGGAGCCTCGATCGCCGTTTTCGGCTCGGTCGTCTACCTGATCATCGGCCTGATCTTTGGTGTGCAGATCGACACCGGCGTGCTCGGCGCAGTGACGCTGCTGGCGCTGGCGATCTACACGGCGCTGGCTTTCGCCGGGATCGGCGCTTGGCTGGCCGTCGCGACCGGCTCGCCTCAGGCGGTGCAGGGAGTCTTTCCGCTGCTCTTCGTTCTGCTCTTCCTCTCAACGATGAACCTGCCGCTCGACTTCATTCAGAAGCAGTGGTTCAGGGTGATCGCCGAGTGGAACCCGCTCAGCTTCTTGATCGACGGGATGCGCGGCCTCGTGATCGGCGGCTGGGACGCCTCGACGCTTCTGCCCGCGGTCGCGGTCGCGACGGCGATCATGTTCGTCACCTTCGCCGGCGCGGCCCACTCTCTGCGCAAGCGGGTGCAGCGAACATGAGCGGCTCAACGCTTTCGGTCGCGATGGCGGTTCTGCGCCGCGTGATGATCCAAACCTTTAAGAACCCGGCGATCATCATCCCTTCGCTGGCATTCCCGCTCGTCTTCCTGATCGCCTTCGCCGGGGGCCTGTCAACCGTCGCCAGTGTGCCCGGGTTCTCGTTCAAAGGTGGCTACACGGCATTCCAGTTCGTCTTCGTCTTCCTCCAGACCGGCGCTTTCGCCGGGATCTTCACCGGCTACCGGATCGCGGAGGATTACGAGAGCGGCTTCGCGCGGCGACTGCTGATCGCGGCGCCTCACGCTCGCGGCATCGTGCTCGGCTTCGTCCTCTCCGGCTTGGCGCGCTTCGCATTGACCGGAGTGATCCTCTGGGGAATAGCTCTGCTGGCCGGGATGAACGTGCTCGGTAGCCCGCTGCAGATCCTTGCGATGTGGCTGCTGGCGGCGCTGCTCTGCGTTGCCAGCACGCTGTGGGTAACGGGGCTCGCGTTCCGCTTCCAATCAGTTGACATCGGCTCGTTCATGCAGACGCCGGTCTTCATCCTGCTCTTCCTCGCGCCGGTCTACGTGCCCTTGGCGCTGCTGACCGGCTGGCTCAAGGTCGCTGCGAGCGCCAACCCAGTGACGGCGATTCTCGACGCTTCACGCGGCTTTATCTCCGGCGAGCAGACGAAGGTCGCGCTCGCCTTCGCCTTGGCGCTTGGCCTCGCCGCCTTGATGGGCCTGTGGGCTGGCCTTCAGCTGCGCCGCGCCCAGCGCGGCGTCGCTTAGCAGCAGATTCGCGCGCACCGCCGCCCAGCAGAACTGCCCCGGGAACGACAAGGGCCCGGCGGTTAAACCGGGCCCTTGGTACGACTCACGCTTGAAGCGTGGGTTACATCATCCCGCCCATGTCTGGCATACCGCCTGGCATTCCGCCACCGGCATTCTCATCAGGCATCTCGGCGATGATCGCCTCGGTGATCAGGATGTTCTTCGCGATCGAGGCTGCGTTCTGCAGCGCCGAGCGCGTGACCATCGCTGGATCGATTACGCCAGCGGCAACGAGATCAACGATCTCGCCGGTCGCAGCGTTGAGGCCAAACCCGGCCTTTGCCTTGGCCACATCGGCGACAACAACGGAGCCTTCGAGGCCCGAGTTCTCAGCGATCTGACGCAGCGGCTCCTCGACGGCGCGGAGCACAATCTTCACTCCGGTGCGCTCGTCTTCGTCGTCGCGCTTGGCAGGATCAACGTTCTTTGAGGCCTGCAGCAGTGCTACGCCGCCGCCGGGAACGATGCCCTCTTCGAGCGCCGCGCGGGTTGCCTGGAGGGCGTCCTCTACGCGGTGCTTCTTCTCCTTCATCTCGGTCTCAGTTGCGGCGCCGACCTTGACTACGGCCACACCACCTGAGAGCTTCGCGA
>CAJBXY010000200.1 GCA_903959665.1 uncultured Solirubrobacterales bacterium
GCGCGGGAACGGCCGACCCGTACACATTTGATTCCGGTGGCGATACCGGCGGCGGTGGGAATACCGGCGGCGGTGGTGATACCGGCGGCGGTGGGAATACCGGCGGTGGCGGCGGCGGCGGTTCAACCCCCGCGCCCGCACCGGCGCCAACCCCGGCGCCCGCACCGACGCCGCATCCGCCGTCCGGCGATGGCGATGGCGGCGGCGCTGAGGCGCCGTCCGGCTAATCGCGACGCTTCTTAGTTCAGCAGCTGGCGTGCGGCGGCTAGCTGCTCGCGCACACGCACCGAAGCCGTGCCGCCGGCGCTTTGCTTCGACTCAAGCCAACCGTCTTGCGCGAGCAGGCTAACCGCATCGGCGTCGAGCTCAGGGCTATAGGCCTGGAGTTCATCGAGCGAGAGTGAGCTGAGTTCACGCTCTGCGGCAAGGGTTTCGCGCACGATCTTGCCGACGATCTGGTGGCTCTGCCGGAATGGAACGCCAGCCCGCACCAGAAAGTCGGCGAGATCTGTCGCGGCAATCATTCCGTCCGCCGCGGCTTCGGCCATCCGCTCCCGATCGAACGTCGCTCCCTCGATCATCCCGGAGGCGGCAGCGAGCGCCAGAGCCAACGTGTCAAACGCGTCGAAGAGGTACTCCTTGTCCTCCTGCATGTCTTTGTTGTAGGCCAGAGGCAGTGCGTGAAGGACGCCAAGAAACGAGGAAAGGTCGCCAACGACGCGTGGCGCTTTAGCCCTGAGCAGCTCTGCGGCGTCAGGATTCTTCTTCTGTGGCATCAATGAGGAGCCGCTGGTCCAGCGGTCCGGGAGCTCGACGAAACTGAACTCTTGGCTCGACCAAAGCACCAGCTCCGCCCCGAGCCGCGAAAGGTGGGTGGCGCAGAGCGCTGCGGCGGAGAGGTAATCGACGATGAAGTCGCGGTTGCTGACGGCGTCGAGGGAATTTGGTGTAACGCCCTCAAAGCCGAGCTGATCGGCGATGCGGCTGCGGTCGGTGTCAAAGTTGACGCCGGCGAGTGCGCCCGAGCCAAGCGGCAGCAGAGCGCACTGCGAAAGCACAAACTGAAAGCGCTGACGATCGCGTTCGAGCATCCAAACGTAAGCCAATAGATGGTGCGAGAGGTAGACCGGCTGCGCCCTCTGAAGGTGCGTGTATCCCGGCAGCGCCCAATCGATGTGCGCTTCGGCGCTCTCGATTAGATGGCCGAGAAGGGCCTCAATCGAAACGATCGTTTGCTCAGCTGCCTGGCGCGTGAAGAGAACGAGGTCGGTGGCGACCTGGTCGTTGCGCGAACGCGCAGTGTGGATCCTCCCCCCCGCTTCGCCGGCGATCTCACTGACGCGGCGCTCGATTGCCATGTGGATGTCTTCATCGGCGGGATCGAACGGGAAGAGGCCGGCTTCCAGCTCGCCCTCGACCGCTGCGAGCGCGTCGGCAATGACGCCCGCATCCTCAGCAGCGATGATGCCCTGGGCGGCCAACATCGCAACGTGAGCGCGCGACTGCGCAACGTCGAACGGCCAAAGGCGCTTGTCGACCTCTAGCGAGCGATTGATCGCGTCGAAGTCAGGGTCCGGGGGTTCGCTGAAGCGATTCATTGCCCGGCGAGTCTAGGTCTGACCGAGCGTCTGGCGCAGCGCTGCACAGACTTGTTCAACTTGACCTTCTGTCATCTCCGGGAAGAATGGCAGCGCGATCGACTGAGCAGCAACCGCCTCGCAGACTGGAAACTCGCCCTCGCGGTGGCCAAACTGGTCGCGGTAGTAAGCCATCAGATGGATTGCAGGGAGGTAAGGTTTGCTCTGAATACCTAGCTCGGCGAGCGTTCGAATCGTCGCATCCCGATCGAACGCTTCAGGGAGCTGCACTACGAAGACGAACCAGCCGCGCCGCTCCTGGCCGCGATCCTCGCACGGCAAGTTCAGGCGATCGATCCCGCGCAGCCCTTCGTAGTAGAGAGTTGCAACGCGCTCGCGCGCGGCGAGCATCGCGTCGAGCCGGTCCAACTGAGCGAGCCCTAACGCACAGGCGATGTCGCTGAGGCGGAAGTTGAAGCCGAGTCGATCATGGTCAAGCCAGTCCATGTCCGGCGCGCGCCCCTGATTGCGCTCGGAATCGATCCGCTGCTTAATCGCCTCGTCGCCGACCGTGACCATGCCTCCCTCGCCGGTCGTCATCTGCTTATTGGCATAAAAGCCGAAGACCGCCGGGTGGCCGCGGCCGCCGACCGCTGTGCCGTCGGCATAACGTGCGCCGAGCGCTTCACAGGCGTCCTCAACGATCGGCAAGCCGAGCTGCTCGAGTGGAGCCATCTCGGTCGGGTAGCCAAAGATGTGGACGGGCAGTATCGCGGCCGTCCGGTCGGTCACTGCCGCAGCGGCTGCTCGCGGGTCAAGCGTCAGTGTGACGGGATCGATGTCGGCGAAGACCGGTCTCGCTCTCTCCATCACGCAGACGTTTGCGCTCGCGACAAACGAAAGCGGCGAGGTAACGACTTCGTCACCGTCGCTCACGCCGACCGCGCGCAACGCCAGCTGCAGGCCAGCCGTTCCGCTTGAGACGGCGCTGGCGTGGGACGCGTCAACGCGGCTCGCAAAGGCCTCTTCAAATGCCGGCACGCGTGGCCCTAGCGAGAGCTGGCCAGAGCGGAGCACCTCGAGCACCGCCTGCTCCTCTTCGGCTCCGATCACGGGCCTCGCGAGAGGGATCATCTCCCCCATCGTCAGCCGTCGCCTTTGCGGCGCCCTTGCTGCTGGCGGTATTCGAGCGAGTCGACGAGCGCTTGCCAAGATGCGGCAATCACGTTCTCGCCAACACCGATCGTTCCCCACTGAGCCTCACCGTCGGAAGCATCGATCAAGACCCGGGTGACGGCGTCTGTGCCGTGGCTTTCATCGAGGATGCGGACCTTGTAGTTGACTAGCTCAACCTCGCCGACCTCCGGGTAGACCTCGGTGACGGCGCTGCGCAGGGCACTGTCGAGCGCGTTAACGGGCCCGTTGCCGCTGGCGCTCCGTTCGTAGCGCTGCTCGTCGATCCAGATAGCGATCGTTGCCTCACTGACTACGTCGCCGTCGGCCTGCTGCTCAACCGTTACGCGCCAACTTTCGAGCCTAAACAGCGGCTCGTACTGGCCGGACTCTCGCCGCATCAGCAGCTCAAATGAACCATCTGCGGCCTCGAACTGGTAGCCCAGGTGCTCAAGCTGCTTAACCCGCTCGACGATCCGCGCGCTTGTCTCATCATCGAGCCCTAGCCCGGCATCCTTGCCCTTGTCGGCGATCGTCGCGCGGCCAGCGAGTTCAGAGACGATCACGTCGCTGCTGTTGCCAACGACGGCCGGCTCGACGTGTTCAAAGGTGCTGGAGTCGGCGCTGACGCCAGCGGCGTGCATTCCCGCCTTGTGAGAGAAGGCGTTCTTGCCGACGTACGGTTGCGATGGGTTTGGCGCGCGGTTTAGCAGCTCATCGACGAAGTGGGCCGTCTCCGTGAGCTTCGCCAGCTTCCCGGCCGGGAGCACCTCAAGCCCCATCTTGATCTGAAGGTCGGCGATGATCGTCACGAGGTTTGCGTTGCCGGTCCGCTCACCGATGCCGTTGATCGTGCCCTGAACTTGAGTTGCACCGGCCTCTATCGCAACGAGCGAATTGGCGACTGCGCAGCCTGCGTCGTCGTGCGTGTGGATCCCGATCGACACGCCGGGGAGCGCCTCCCCGACAGCGACGACGGCCTCCGTTACAAGACTCGGGAGCGAACCGCCGTTGGTGTCGCAGAGGACAACGCGCTCGGTTCCAGCATCGGCGGCGGCGCGCAGCGTTTCGATCGCATAGCGGGGGTCGGCGCGCCAGCCGTCAAAGAAGTGTTCGGCGTCGAACAGTACGCGCTTACCTTGGCCGACGAGAAAGGCGATCGACTCGGAGATCATCGCCAGGTTCTCCTCCGGCGAAACGCGCACAACCTTTTCGACGTGGAGCATTGACGACTTACCGACGAGCGTCACAATCGGCGCGATAGAAGCGGCCAGAACGCTCAGCCCTTCATCATCACTGGCAGTCCGGTCGCGCCTCCTGGTCATCCCGAAGGCGACGATCTCGGCGTGGCTGAGCGGTGCAGCCGCAAGCAGTTCAAAAAGCTCTGCTTCCTTTGGATTGGAGGACGGAAAACCGGCCTCGATCATGTCGACGCCGAGCTCGTCTAGGCGCTCGACGACGCGCAGCTTCTCCTGCGCCGTCAAGCTCATCCCGCCGCCACCCATTCCGTCGCGGAGGGTGGCGTCATAGAGCTGGATTGTCGAATTCATTAGCTTGGCGCTGGGCTCTCCGGAATAGGATCGAGCCAGCCGCGGTAGCGTTCGTCGCGTCCGTATAGAGCGTCTTCGTAGACAGCGAGTAGCGCCTTCGTGATCTCCCCCGGTTTGCCGCTACCTACGGGGCGGTCGTCAAGTTCGCGCACTGGAACCATCTCGGCTGCCGTGCCGGTTAGGAAGATCTCGTCTGCGATCGGCAACTCGTCGGCGGCGATTTCGCGCACGACGACCTCGTGGCCCATGTCGGCAGCGATCTTGATCACCGAGTCGCGGCTGATTCCTTCGAGGATCGAGGAGGTCATCGGCGGCGTGTAAATAGTGCCGTCACGGATCACAAAGATGTTTTCGCCGGTCCCCTCACAGACGTTGCCAACGTGGTCAAGAAGGAGCGCCTCGTCGTAGCCAGCGTTATGGGCTTCAACCTTCGCGAGGATGCTGTTGAGGTACTGACCTCCGGCCTTAGCGTAGGGAATCAAAGTCTCAGGGCTAATCCTGCGCCAGCTTGAGATTTTCGCGCGGATGCCGTCGCGCTTTCCGTCTTCTCCGAGATAGAGGCCCCACTCCCACACGGCGATCGTCAGGTCGACGTCGATCGTCAGCGGAAAGAGGCCCATCGAGCCGTACCCGCGATAAGCGATCGGGCGGATGTAGCAAGAGCTGAGCTTGTTACGAGCGATCAGCTCGAGCGTCGCCGAGCGGACCTGCTCAGCCGTGTAGGGAATCTCCATGAAGTAAGCCTGCGCGGAGCGGAAGAGGCGGTCGACGTGGTCCTGATGACGAAAGATCGCCGGCCCGATCTCCGTGTCGTAACAGCGGACGCCCTCAAAGACCGAGGTGCCGTAGTGGAGCGCGTGAGTTAGAACGTGGACCTGCGCCTCTTCCCACGGCACGAACTCGCCGTTCATCCAGATGAATTCGCTCTGTTCCACCGTTAGCTCCTAGGTCTTTCCAGCTAGGCGAGCTCGGCGAGCACTGCCGCCGTCGCCTGCTCGGTTGTAGCGCTTCCGCCAAGGTCCGCGGTCCGCAGACCGGCGGCCAATGCGCCGGCAACGGCCGATTCTACAGCGCTTGCTTCATGCTCGCGGCCGAAACCATGCCGCATCATCATCGCCAGCGAAAGGATCGTGGCTAGCGGGTTGGCGAGCCCCTTACCGGCAATGTCGGGGGCCGAACCATGAACCGGTTCGAAAACGCCTGGGCCGTCCGGGTTGCCGATGCTGGCCGACGGGAGCATTCCGATCGAACCGGTGATCATTGCCGCCTCGTCGCTGAGGATGTCGCCGAAAAGGTTCTCCGCGAGGATCACGTCGAACTGTGTTGGCGTCGAGACGAGCTGCATCGCTGCGTTGTCGACAAGTACGTGTTCGAGCTCGACCCCGGGAAACTCCTCGGCATGAACTCGGGTCACTACCTCTCGCCATAGGCGGCTGGTTTCGAGCACGTTCGCTTTGTCGATGCTGGAAACCTTGCTGCGTGCAGCGGCGAACGCGACGCGCGCGATTCGCTCAACTTCCTCGACGCTGTATTCGCAGAGGTCGCTTGCCATCAGCTCGGTGCGCTTCTTCTCTCCGAAGTAAATTCCGCCGGTCAACTCGCGCACGACCAAGAGGTCTGTTCCCGCGATCCGCTCTTCGCGCAGAGGGCTGGCGTCGACCAGCGCGTCAATCGCCTTGACTGGGCGCAGGTTGGCGTATAAACCAAGGCCCTTCCTGAGACCAAGCAGGCCCTGCTCAGGGCGGGGCGCGTGGGGATCGGTTGTGTCCCACTTCGGGCCGCCGACGGCGCCTAGAAGGACCGCGTCGGCCGCGCGGCACGCCGCCAGCGTCTCGTCGGTCATTGCGACGCCACTCGCGTCAATCGAGACGCCACCGAAGAGATGGGGCTCAAATTCGTATTCGCCCGGGCAGAGCGCCTCGCATACCTCGACCGTCGCCGCGATCACCTCCGGGCCGATCCCGTCGCCAGGCAGCAGTGCGACGCTGGCTGCGCCGCTCATAGCGAGGTCGTCACTGGACCGTGACGCTCCATCGTCGCTTCATAAGCGTCGATCAGCTCGGTCTCAAACATCGTCAGTGCGATGTCATCGAGACCATCGAGCAGCCGCCGTTTGATTTCGGGGTCGATCTCGAAGCTGGCGACCTCACCGTCGCCGTATCTAACCTCCTGAGCGTCCAAGTCGATTCGAGCTGAACCGGCAGCAGCGATCGCTTTGCACTCTTCAGGGCTCAACGTAACCGGCAGCAGCCCAACCTTCGTTGAGTTAGAGAAGAAGATGTCAGCGAACGAGGGCGCGATGATCGCCTGAAAGCCGTAATCCTCGAGCGCCCATGGAGCGTGCTCTCGCGAAGAGCCGCAGCCGAAGTTACGGCCAGCGACGAGAATTGGATGCGGGGCCAGCTCCCACCCCTCTTCCTGCTTCCAGTCGTGGAAGAGGAACTCGCCGAAGCCGGTTCGCTCGATCCGCTTGAGGAACTGCTTCGGGATTATCTGGTCGGTATCTACATCGTCACGGTCAAGGAATGAAACCTTGCCGTCGATAACGTCGATCGGTTCCATTACTCGTCATCCCCCCAGCTTCGGATGTCGACAAAGCGGCCTTCGATCGCAGCGGCTGCTGCCATCTGCGGACTAACCAGATGAGTGCGGCCCCCGCGCCCTTGACGGCCCTCAAAATTGCGATTGGAGGTTGACGCGCAGCGCTCCTGCGGCGCCAGCGTGTCGGGGTTCATCCCCAAACACATTGAACAGCCAGCGCCGCGCCAGTCGAAGCCTGCGTCGCTGAAGAGCTTGTCGAGCCCCTCTTCCTCGGCCTGCTTCTTCACTTGAACCGAGCCCGGAACGACCATCGCGTAAACCGAGTCAGCGACCTTGCGGCCTTTGATCACTTCAGCGGCTGCGCGCAGGTCGCCGATGCGGGAGTTGGTGCAGGACCCGATGAAGACGCGGTCGAGCGTGATCTCTTCAACCGGAGTGCCGGCTTCGAGGCCCATGTATTCGAGCGCCCGCTGATCGCCGTCACTTTGCGGGTCGGGGACGCTCTCGCCAACCCCGACAACCATCTCGGGGTTCGTCCCCCATGTGACCTGCGGACTGATCGCGGAGACGTCGACGACGTGCTCTGTGTCGAAGCTGGCGCCGTCGTCGGTGCGCAGCGTCTTCCAGGTTGCAACCATCTTCTCCCAGTCTTCGCCGGTCGGCGCTCCGGGACGACCCTCAACGAAGTCGAAGGTCGTCTGGTCGGGGGCGATCATGCCGGCGCGGCCGCCGCCCTCGATCGTCATGTTGCAGATCGTCATCCTGCCCTCCATCGAGAGCGCTTCAATCGCCGGGCCGGCGAATTCAATCACGTGGCCGACGCCGCCTTCAACGCCGATCTGGCCGATCGTGGCGAGGATCAAGTCCTTCGCAGTGACTCCGTAACCGAGCTCCCCTTCGTAACGGATCCGCATCGATTTCGGTCGCCGCTGAACCAGCGTCTGCGTCGCCATCACGTGTTCAACTTCGCTCGTGCCAATGCCAAAGGCAAGCGCCCCGAAAGCGCCGTGCGTGGCGGTGTGGCTGTCGCCGCAGACGATCGTCATCCCCGGCTGCGTCAGCCCAAGCTCGGGGCCGATCACGTGGACGATCCCTTGATGTTCCGAGCCCAGCGAATAGACCGGGACACCGAACTCAGCGCAATTAGTTTCGAGCGTCTCGACTTGAACGCGGCTCAATTCATCCTTGATCCGCGCAGCGATCGGCGTGCCATCGGTAGGCACGTTGTGATCGGCGGTTGCGATTGTGCGGTCAGGGCGCCGCAGCGTGCGTCCAGCGAGCCGAAGCCCGTCGAACGCCTGGGGGCTCGTTACCTCGTGAACCAAGTGCAGATCGATGTAGAGGAGCCCCTCGCTCACCTCATGCGCAGCCCAGAGTTTCTCGAATAGCGTTGTCGGTTCGTTCGCAGATCTGTTCACGGCGCTCACGGTACCGCCGTTGGCCGCTCGGCCGTCGGGTCGTCGGAGTCGAGGCGCCTCGTTGCGAGCGTCAGAGCGCGCATGTATGCGCGCGCTGCCGCTTCGATGATGTCTGTTGCCACCGCGCGGCCCGATGCTGCCTCGCCATCGCGCTCGATCATCACGTGAACCTCCCCGAGCGCGTCTTGGCCCGCGGTGACTGCGTCAACGCGGAAGTCGCGCAGCTTGACGTCGATCCCTGTCGCAGCATTGATCGCGTGAAAGACAGCGTCAACCGCGCCATCCCCGTCCGCTTCACCTTCAACGCTGCTGCCATCGGGGAGCGTGACCGTGGCCTTGGCGTGCGGCGTCTCGCCTGTCTTGTCGGTTAGCTCGAACGATTCGAGCGAAAAGCCGCTCTCCTGCTGGAGCTCGTCGCCGACCAATGCTTCAAGGTCTAGCGCGGTCACCTGCTTCTTCTTGTCGGCAATCTCTTTGAAGCGCTTGAAGGCAGCGTTCAGCGCGCCGCCCTCGACCGTATAACCGAGCTCTTCGAGCGATTGCTGCAGCGCGTGGCGACCGGAGTGCTTGCCGAGCACAATCTGATTGGCGTCGAGTCCGACAGAGGTCGCGTCCATGATCTCAAAGGTTGTGCGCTCTTTCAGCACGCCGTCCTGATGGATGCCGGACTCATGGGCGAAGGCATTGCGGCCGACGATCGCCTTATTCGGCTGAACCGCGTATCCGGTCAGCCGTGAAACCAGGCGGCTAGCGCGCGAAAGCTCGGTCGTCTTGACGCCGGTATAGAGCCCGCCGAGATCGGCCGCGCGGGTGCTGAGAAGCATCACGAACTCTTCGAGCGCCGCATTGCCGGCGCGCTCTCCGATGCCATTGATTGCGCACTCGACTTGGCGTGCGCCGGCCAGAACGCCGGCGAACGAGTTGGCGACGGCGAGGCCGAGATCGTTGTGGCAGTGAGTCGAAAGAATCACTCCGCTCAGCCCCGGCGCCGCTTCGTAAAGCCCTTCGAGGAAGCGTGTGTATTCCTCCGGCATTGTGTAGCCGACGGTGTCTGGGATGTTGATTGTCGTCGCGCCCTCATCGATTGCGATCTGGCAGATCTCGGCGGTGAAGCCGACGTCGGCGCGGGTTGCGTCCATCGGCGAGAACTCAACGTCATCGCAAAGCGCTTTCGCTTGCGCAACCGAAGCCCGCGCGAGCCCGCGGACGTCGTCGTGGCTGCTTCGCATCTGGTGTTCAATGTGGATCTCAGAGGTAGAAACGAAGGTATGAATCCGCGGCCGTTCGCTCTCCTTAACTGCCTCCCAGGCGCGGTCAATGTCGGTTGGGTTGGCGCGAGCCAAGCCAGCGATGATCGGCCCGTTGACCTTCCGTGCAATCTCTCGCACCGCTTCGAAATCACCTGGCGAGGCGATCGGGAAGCCGGCCTCAATTACGTCGACGCCGAGCCGCGCTAGCTGCTGCGCGATCTCAAGCTTTTCTTCGGTATTGAGCGAGATTCCAGGCGACTGCTCGCCGTCTCGCAGCGTCGTGTCGAAAATCAATACTTGGTTGGGATCCATGTCGAAACCTCCTTCTACTTGCTCTAAAACCGATGCCTCTTCGTGTTCTGTCGCGGCTACGCGGCCGCCAGCGCGTTATTCCCCCCGAAGGGGGAGAAGAAGACGACGGATGAGCAGGCTGTTCGACATGCCCCTCCAGATTAGCAAGCGTTATTACGCCGGCGCGAAAAACCC
>CAJBXY010000201.1 GCA_903959665.1 uncultured Solirubrobacterales bacterium
CGGCGACGACATCAAGAGCCAGGTCGGCGCGACGATCATCCACCGCACGCTGGCGCGCCTCTTCCACGACCGCGGCGTCAAGATGCTGCGCACCTCACAGCTCAACGTCGGCGGCAACATGGACTTCTACAACATGCTCGAGCGAGAGCGCTTGGAGTCGAAGAAGGTCTCGAAGACACAAGCCGTCACCTCGATCATGGGCCACGAACTGCCGGCCGATGACGTTTACATCGGGCCTTCCGACTACGTGCCGTGGCTAACCGACCGCAAGTGGGCCCACATTCGCCTCGAGGGCCAAGCCTTCGGCGACGTGCCGCTGAACGTTGAGATGAAGCTTGAGGTTTGGGACTCACCAAACTCGGCCGGCATCGTGATCGACGCAGTGCGGCTCTGCAAGCTGGCGATGAACAACGGCATCAGCGGCCAGCTCGACGGCCCGAGCTCGTACCTGATGAAGTCACCGAAGAACCAGCGCCCCGATGATCAGGCGCGGCTCGACACCGAGAGCTTCATCAAGAAGTACAAGCGCAAGGCGGCAACGAAGCCGAAGGCGAAAGCCAAGGCCAAGGCCAAGGCGAAGCCAAAGCGCGCCGCCGCCAAGCGCTGAGCAGGTGGACGAGAAGCTCTCGATCGCGCAGGTAACACCGTTTGCTTGGGAGCTTCCAAGCGAGGTAAACGAGTTCGTTGGCAAGGTCAGCGACGAGCTGGCGAGCAGAGGGCACCGCGTCGCGATCATCGCGCCTTCAACATCGGCCGCGAAGGTTCGTGATGGACGACGGCTGATTCGCAGCAGCAAGGCAGATCTGCTCGCCGGCGCCGCCGACGCTCCGCTGCTGGTTGCCGTTGGTCAATCGCTCGAAACCACTCCTGGTCGCAGGCGTTTGGCACTGCCGAGCGACGCCGCGCGCACGCTTGGCGCGCTCTTTGAGCAGACCCCGCTCGACATCTGCCACCTTCACGAACCGTTCGCGCCGTCGATCGCGAGCGCCGCGCTGCGCGCCTCTAGCTCACTGAACGTCGGCTCGTTCCATGCGCCTACCGAGCGGCTGCTGGCAACTCAGGTGACGCGCCGACTGGTGCGAACGCTCTTTGGCAGGCTCGACGCGCGCAGCTCCAGTTACCAGACGACGGCAACGATGATGGAGCGCCACTTCCCGGCTGAATACGAGCTGATCTCGCCCGGCGCCCCGCAGCTGAGGCGCGCAGAGCAGCCGGCCGGGCCGAACACGCCGCTAAGGATCGTCTTCATCGACGAGGAGGAGCGCTCGGCGCTGCGCCTACTGCTGCGGTCGCTGCGCCTGATCAAGAGCGAGCGCCCGTGGGAGCTGATTGTCAGCAGCGCCGCCGGGCGATCGTCAACACCGCTGCGGGCTGAGATCGCTGCCTGCGTCAGTTACGTCAGCCCGCGCGAGACGCCAACCGAGGAGCTGCTGGCGAGCGCCGACATCGTCGTCGCTGCATCCTCCGGGGCGCTTCCGCAACCAGGGCTGCTGGCGCGCGCCGGGGCGGCAGGGGCGGCGGTCGTCGCCTCAAGGCTCGCGGTCTACGAGGAGGTGATCGGCGACGGTGAACGTGGCCTGCTGTTCGCGCCGCGCGAACTGACGACGCTGGCGGCACAGATCTCGCGGCTTCTTGGCGACGATGCGCTGCGCCAGCGGCTCGGCTCGGCGACAAGGCCGCGCAGCTGGGAGCAGGTAGCTGACGAGGTCGAAGCGACCTACTCGGCGGTTACGGCGCGTCGCAAACCGCTCGTCGGAAACCCGGCGTTGGCGCGCAAGCTTGCCGGGAGGCAACTGATTGACGTTGACCTGCACATGCACACCGATCACAGCCACGACTGCGCGACACCGGTCGAATCGCTGCTCGAGACGGCCCGCGACCGCGGCCTTGGCGCGATCGCCGTGACCGAACACAACGAGATCTCCGGCGCAGTCGCGGCGGCCGCGATCTGCGAGCAGTACGGCGTCAAGGTGATCCTTGGCGAGGAGGTCAAGACGGCCTCGCAAGGCGAAGTGATTGGCCTCTTCATCACGGAGAAGATCGAGCGGGGAATGACACTCGAGCAGACCGTCGCTGAGATCAAACGGCAGGGCGGCCTCGTCTACGTGCCGCACCCGTTCGACCGCATGCACGCAATCCCCGACTACGAACACCTGCTGCCGATCGTCGACCAGATCGACCTGATCGAGATCTACAACCCGCGCGTCGCGCTCGACACATTCAACGAGGAGGCCGCGCGCTTTGCGGCCAAGTACCGAATCCCAGCCGCGGCTGGCTCCGATTCGCACGTAACCCAGGGGCTCGGCACAGCGCGCGTGCGGATGCGCGACTTCGACGGCCCCGAGGAGTTCCTTGAATCGCTGCGCGAAGCGGAGATCCATTCAACGCCAACGAATTATGTATACGTCCAAGCGCTGAAGTTCATCCAGACGAAAGCGACGCCGCAGAGCGCCCGCCGCGCCTCACGCAAGCGCAAGGCGCGCAGAGCTCCGCGCAAGCGCTGATGCAGCCAAAGGGAGAACCACGGCGACCGTCGAAACTGACTGAGCCGATGCCTGCAACCGAAGACGAGATCCGCGAGAAGTACCTCGAGCGAGCGATCCGTGAGATCAACTCCTTGTCGCGCGACGTGCAGGGCTGCAGCCACTGCCCGCGCGGCAACCTAATGCCGGTGCTTGGCTCGGGCCACCCGCAGGCCGACATCATGCTCGTCAAGTACACGCCGACGGTTTCGGAGATCGAGGAGGGTGTCGCCTTCTACGGGCGCTCCGGCAACGCGATGCGCAAGTCGCTCGGCCGCCTCAACATCGACCCGCTGGCCGTCTACGGAACGCTCTTCGTCAAGTGCCCGGTCGGCGATCCGGCTCTCGCCGACCCGGCCTGTCTGGCGCGCGTCGCTGAGGAAATCGCGATAGTGCAGCCGCGGATTATCGTTGTGATGGGCGAGCCAGCGATGACGGCGCTAAACGAGTTGGAATTGCCTTTGGCGCGGCAGATCGAGTGGAAGCCAGGCGAGATTCAGCCGCTGACCGACGCCTGCGACGTGCTCGTCACAGCGAACATTGATGATTCGCTCGACGCTGAAGATTCAAAGCGCGATTTTTGGGCCGCCTTCCGCTCGCTCGGCGAGTGGTGGGGCGACCTTCCGCCCTACTAAGCGCCGCTAACGCTCAGGCCCGGTGGACGGGAAGCGCTCCCCGCCAGGAACGAGCCAGAACTCGTCGATCCGCTGAATCAGTCCTTCTTGCAATTCGTAGAAGCCGGCGCAGACGAGCATCGTGTCGGGGCGCTGAACGTGAGCGTGAACGGCGATGTCGAGGCCGCGCCCAGTGATCACGCGCTGGATCACCGTCTTGTTGTCGGGGTTGTGGACGAAGTGAAGCAGCGAGAGGTACTCCTCGCGGCTCGGCTCGCGCCCCTGATGGGGAAGCGAAATCCGCACGCCGGGGCGCACCAGCGCCGCGACTGCGTCCCAGTCTCCGCCCTGGCGCGCGCGCCAGAACCGTTCGATTGCGTTAACGCTCATTGTCCGGTCACCAAGACGATCTTGCCAAGTTTGCCGCCGCTAGCAAAACTTTCGTACGCAGCGGCGGCTTGATCGAGTGGAAAGGTCTGATAGATCGGCACCGTAAAGGTTCCGTCATCGAAGCCGCCGAGAACGTTCTTTTCAAGCGTCCGTGCAGCAGCGGCCTTCTCTTCGAGCGGGCGAGCACGCAGCGTCGATCCGCAAATGCTGGCGCGACTTCCCATCAGCGAGAGCAGGTTCAGCTCGCTACGAAAGCCGGCTCCCACACCGATCACGACGACCCTTGCTCCACTTGCCAACGCCGTGAAGTTGGCGTCCAAGTTGGGGGCGCCGATCAGCTCCAGTAGAACGTCGTAGGGGCCGAGCGCCTCGCTCTCGTCGGGCCCACAGACGACATCGGCGCCGAGCGCTGCGACCTCTTTGCGACGCCCCTCATCTCTAACTGAGGCGGTCACGTGAGCGCCGGCCGCCTTTGCCAGCTGAATCGCGGCGGTGCCGACGCCGCCGGCGCCGCCGCTGATCAGAACCCTCTCACCGAGCTGAAGATCGGCCTGGGTGAAGAGCGCGTCATCGGCCGTAGTGAAGGTTTCAGGAAGTCCACCGGCCTGCGGCCAGTCGAGCTTGGCAGGAACCGGCATCAACTGGCGCTCGTGCACAACGCAAAGCTCGGCCTGAGCGCCGCCGCCAACGATTGCCATCACGCGGTCGCCGTCCTCGAAGCGCTCGGCGCCAGGGCCGCGGGCGACAACCTCACCGGCCAGTTCAAGGCCAGGAATGTCAAGCGGCGAACCTGGTGGTGGCGGGTAGGCGCCGCGCAGCTGGAGCTGATCTGCACCGTTGAGGCCGGCGGCCCGGACCTGCACTAGAACCTCCCCTGCCCCGGGCAGAGGGTCAGGGTGCTCAGCGATTGCGAGCTGCTTCTCCCTAATCGTGACGGCAAGCATCGGCTCAGTCTAAGTCAGTCGCTGCCGCGTGGGCGGGCGGCCTCAATCTCGTCGTGGAGCCCTTGAGGATCATGCGAATGCGGCTGCAACGGAATCACGGCGTCATCATCGCCGCCGGGCTTGCTGTGCAGCGCGTGGCGCGCTTCCTCAAGCGACATTCCTGTCGCCCGCAAAAGGTCATTGGCGATCATTCGTACCTGACCTACGACAATGCTGACGGCAAGGTTGCGAGTGTGGTCGAGCGCCGCCGATGAGGCCGTCGCGGCGCGCAAGGCGGCAACACGAGCCTTATCGCGCTCCTGCTTGTCGGTCACCGAAGCGGCAACGTGGTCGGCCGAGACGGCGAGGTCGCGCAGGCCGACCAAGACCGTCGGCGGCACGGTGTTCCCTTGGCGCAGAGCGGCCGAAGCACCGCGCGCCAGCGAGACCACGCTCACCTGAACGCGCGTAACCTGTTCGACCGCGTAGGCGTAGCGATCAACGGTGCTTAGCTGGCCGCGGCGGGCGACGGCCATGCGCGAGGTCTCATCACTGACGGCGGCAGCGGCCCGCAGCGGCTCAACGCCGTGCTCGAGATCGCGGGCGGCGTCGACGGCCCTGTCGGCCTGCGTCGAGCTGCCGCTCTCCAGCGCATCGGCAATCTTGCGCAGCGCGATCGAGATCTGCTCGAGCGCCGGATGGAGCGCGTCCTTGGCCAGCCGCGACGGGTTGAGCGGGAAGAGGACGAGCGTGAAGACCAACGCAACGCCGGCGCCGACGAGGATGTCAAGCAGGCGCGAGAAGCCATGCGGGTCGGCGGGGATCGCGAGGATCGCCACCAGCACGCCGCTGGCCGCCGCCTGGTTGACGGCCAACTGGTCTCCGCCGGCAAAGACAACGACGGCCATCACGACGAAGATCACGAGCCCGAGCTGCCAGGCGCCGACGCCGGTGTACCGAACCATCAGGTCGGCGACGGCGATGCCGAGCGCAACGCCGAAGGCCAGCTGCAGCGCCCGCTTCACCGTGCGGCCAGCGGTCACACCCATCACAAGGACGGCCGAGATCGGGGCGAAGAAGGGTTGCGGATGGCCGACGACGTAGCGGGCGAAGAGGTACGACACCATCGCCGCCAACGCCACCAACGCCAGCCGCGGCGCAACCGCACGAAGATGATCGAAGCGCTGGCGCAGCGTGATCTTCTCGATCGCCATCTCAAGCATTGGCTCTAACCCTGACCTTCGCTGCGGCTTCCTGCAAGCCGCCCGCTCATGCCCGCTCGAAAAGTGCGACGCACTCGATGTGCGGCGTCTGCGGGAACATGTCGACCGGGCGCACACGGACCAGCTTGTAGCCGGCCTCAACTAGTTGAGCTGCGTTCGGCGCCAGCGTCGTTGGGTTGCAGGAGACGTAGACGATCCGCTTTGCGCCGGCCTCGGCGACGCGCGCAATCACCTTCGCCGAGAGGCCCGAGCGCGGCGGGTCGAGCACGATTAGATCGGGGCGGCCGAGCTCGTCAACGTTCTCTTTGAGGACTACGCGAACGTTGCCGGCAACGAAGCGGGCGTTTGTGATCTCGTTGCTGCGCGCGTTACGGCGCGCGTCCTCCACCGCCTCTTCGACGATCTCGACGCCGATCACTTCGCCGGCTCGCGGAGCCAACGTCAGACCAATCGAACCGATCCCGCAGCAGAGGTCGTAAACGCGCTCCCAGCCTTTTAGATCGGCGTACGCGCCAACCGTCGCGTAGAGCTTCTCGGCCATCTCGGTGTTGGTCTGAAAGAAAGCTTCGCTGCCGAGTGAAAATCGCAGCCCTGAGCACTCCTCTTCGATTGAACCAACACCGTCGATCAAAATGTCGGTTCCACCCTGAGTCGTTTCGCCGCTGCTCGGGGCGACGGTGCGGATCACGCTGACGGCACCGGCCTCGATCATCGCGTCGGCGAAGCGCCGCTGATCAAAGTCGCCGGGCGAGGTGACGATGCGAGCCTGAATCTGGCCGGTGCGGCGACCCTCACGGACGACGAGGTTGCGCAGCAGCCCTTCGTGGGTGCGGCGGTCATACGCCTTCAGCCCCATCTCTTGGCAAACCTCAAGCGCCGCCTCGCGGATTCGATTGCTTGCCTCGGAGGCCAGCAGGCAATCGTCCATCGGCAGAATTCGCGACCAGGAACCGGGGGCGTGGAAGCCGCAGCAGAGCGTGCCGTCCTCTTCAACTCCGAACGAGAACTCAAGCTTGTTGCGGTAGCGCCACTCTTCTACCGCGGGGATTATCGGCTCAAGCTCGAAGCCGTCAAGCTTGCCGATCCTTCGCAGCGCGTCATCAACCTGTTCGCTCTTGACTTCCAGCTGGCGCTCGTAGCTGAGCACCTGCCATGAAGCTCCGGGGTGGTCGGCGAGCGGCTCAATCCGATCGGGGCCGGGCTCGAGCATCTCAAGCGGCCGCGCCTCAGCGAAGGCGCGCTTGCGCTTGGTTACTTCGATCCGAACAAGGTCGCCAGGGACCGTGTCGCGGACAAAAATGACGTAGCTGCGATCGGCTACGGCGACGCGCGCGATGCCCTTGCCGCCGTTGGCGAGCGCTTCGATCCGTACCTCCAAGCGATCACCGCGGTCGATCCGTGTGCGTTCGCCTTCTGCTGTCGGCTGCTCGGTCATTGAGCTGAGGATCGCAGCATCGCCTGCGCTAGGCCGAAGCGAGCAGCCACTCGAGCAATGCCTTCTGCGCGTGGCGGCGGTTTTCGGCCTGATCCCAGATCCGCTGACGCTTGCCGTACAGCAGCTCGGCGCTGATCTCCTCGCCGGGATGTGCCGGCAGGCAGTGGAGCGCAATCGCGTCGTCAGCCGCTAGTGACAGCAGCTCGTCGTCGAGCCGATACGGCGCCAAAGCGGCGCGGCGCTGGTCGGCCGTCTGCTCGTCGCCCATTGAGACCCAGACATCTGTGTACAGCGCGTCTGAGCCTGCCGCGGCGGCCTGCGGGTCGCTGGTCCTCTCGCCGCCGGACTCGGGCTCCAGCTCGTAACCCTGTGGTGACGCGACGACGACTTCCAGCCCGGCGGCCTCGCCGAGAATCGCCAGAGAGCGGGCGACGTTGTTGCCGTCGCCGATGTAGGCCAGGCGCAGCTCGTCGAGCGGTCGGTCGGGGAATGCCTCCTGCAGAGTCATCAGGTCGGCGAGAGCCTGCGAAGGGTGATGGAGCTCGGTCAGCATGTTGAAGACGGGGATCGAACCCTCGGCGGCAAGCTCTTCGATCAGCGCGTCAGGGCCGGTCCGCACGCCGACGGCGGCAACCTGGCCGGAGAGCACGCGGGCGGTGTCAGCGATCGACTCGCCGCGTGAGAGCTGCATCTCACCGGGGCGCAGCACGACGGCGTGGCCACCTAGCTCGGTAACGCCAACCTCGTAGGAGAGCCGCGTGCGCGTGCTCGGCTTCTCGAAGATCAGCGCGACGCTCTTGCCGGCCAACGCATCGGAGGAGCCGGGAGCGGCTTTCAGCTGGTGGGCGCGCGCCAGCAGCGCGAGCAGCTGCTCGCGATCAAGCTCTTGACCGGTGAGAAAGTGGCGTGGCAAGCGCGGGAGAATACGCCCGCAGCGCGGTTTGCGGCGCGCTATTTGTTGCAGCGACGGCGAATCGCTGCGGCCTGTTCAGCGACTCTCGTCAAGCTCTTCGCTGCTGCCGCGCCGAATTCCGAAGCCGCGCACCGCGAGTATCGCCCGTTCGCCAAGCGACCCACGCTTCGGTAGGACGCCAAGTTGGACGGTCGCGTCATAGGCGTCAAAGAAGGCGCGGACGCGCCAAAGCTTCTCGCGCGGCGGGTCAAGCTCGCAGTAAAGGACGGCGTGAACGGTGATCATCTTGTTCGTCGC
>CAJBXY010000202.1 GCA_903959665.1 uncultured Solirubrobacterales bacterium
AACCGCCGCGCGTGCGTCAGCTGCCGATGATGTTGCCAATGCCGCTGCCGCCGCCGTCACCGGTCGAGAGGTACGGCTGCAGCGATTCAGCCAGCGAGGCCATCGAGAGGCTCTGCAGCCAGACCTTGCCGGGGCCGGTCAGCTCAGCGAAGAAGAGCCCTTGGCCGAAGAACTTGTTTTTGATTCCCTTGATTGTCACGAGGTTGAAGCTGACGCTATCTTCGAACATTCCAAGGTGGCCGGGGTGGACGCGCAGCTTGTAACCCTCGGCCAGCTCCATCTCCTTTATCTCGCCGGAGAGCTCGGCCCACCACTGTCCGTTGCCTTCGATCTTCTGCAGGATCAGGCCGGCGCCGCCGAGCACGCCTGCACCGAGCTTCTTCTGGAAGCCGGCGCTTACAGAGATCGTTGATTCGCCGGCGATGAAGCCGTAGGAGTGAACCATGTGGGCTTTGCCTTCGACCGATTGCATCGGCAGGATTTCGCCGGGAACTTTGGTGCCGAAAGCGATGTGGCCGGTGCCGCCCTCGGCGCTGTATTCGCTCATGAAGATGCTGGAGCCGCCGACTGCGCGCTTGGCAACGTGCATCGCCCCTTTCAGGCCGCCGCCGGCACCGCCGATGCCGGTCGCTGCCGTGCGCATCGTTATTGGCTCGTCAAGCCAAGCGGCCTGGCCCGCTTCAGAGATCAATGTTTCGCCGGGCTCGAGGTAGACCTCAAGGCGGGGGAGGGTCGTTCCAATGATTTCTGTGCGCATCGGCCGAAGGTACCACGCCGGAGAGGCCCTCGTTTGACATTCACAACTACAAAGTGGTAGAGTTGTGTAATGGACTTTCCACACCCCCTACCTGAGCCACTTGTTGACCTGATCGCTGAGCGTTTTCGAGTCATCGGCGAGCCGATGCGGATCCGCCTTCTTGACGCGCTTCGCGACGGCGACGCAACCGTCGGCGAACTGGCCGAGCGGCTGGCTGCCTCGCAGCAGAACGTCTCCAAGCATCTCGGCGTACTTCACCGCGCCGGCATCGTCGGCCGTCAGCGCCAAGGCACCTCTGCGATCTACTCAATCAGCGACGACTCGGTCTTCGATCTTTGCGAGCAGGTCTGCGGCGGGCTTCGCAAACAGGCAGGCGAGCGCGATCAGATCCTCAGCGCGGTGGCATCATGAGCCCCAAATGGCCGCTTGAGCGGGTTCTCTTTGCAATGGCTGGCACGATGACGCTGCTCAGCGCCGTTCTCGTCCTGCTCGTCTCGCCTTGGTTCCTGCTGCTGACGGCGCTCGTTGGCATCAACCAGTGGATGTATGTCGCATTCGGCGCCTGCCCGGCGTCGATCGTTCTGGGTCGCGCCTGCGGGCTGCGCTCCTCCACCGCAGAACACGGGAGCTGACAATGGACACCAAGTACGGACCGCTCGGCCGACTCGGCCGCTACACCGCAACGCACTTCAAAGTCGTTGTGATCGCTTGGGTTGTCATTGCAGTCGTCTTCGGCATTTTCGCGCCGCGGGTTGAGCACGCGCTATCCGGCGCCGGCTGGGAGGCGACCGGCTCCGAATCCGTCGCCGCCCGTCAAGCGATCGACAAGAATTTCGATGGCCTCTCCTCGAGCGCCTTGATGGTCGTAGTTCAGTCCAATCAAGAGACGATCAAGGACCCGGCCTTCAAGGCCGCGGTCGCCAAGTCGAGCAGGATCCTCGCCGCCGATCCCAACGTCACGACCGTTGTTGCGCCGCAGCCGGGGGTGTC
>CAJBXY010000203.1 GCA_903959665.1 uncultured Solirubrobacterales bacterium
CATTCCCCCGGGACGGCCGGTAGCTACGATCCTGCGGCGCGACGGGGCGCCGCCAAGCGGTGAATCGTTTCACTGGGGGCTGATCCCGGCTTGGGCGCAGAGCGCGGAAAAGCAATACAAGATGATCAACGCGCGCGCTGAAACCGTTCAAGAGAAGCGCGCCTACAGCGGACTCCTCGCTCAGAACCGTTGCCTAATTCCCGCCGATGGCTTCTTCGAATGGCAGCCGCAGCCTGACGGGCCCAAACAGCCGTGGTGGTTTCACCTGCCCGGCGCGGAGCTCTTCGCCTTCGCCGGCCTATGGACCACCTGGCAGCCGCGTCCGGACGTTGAGCCGGTCGATAGCTGCACGATCCTTACGACAGCGGCGAACGACGTCGTCTCGCCGGTTCACGGCCGCATGCCGTTGATCCTGCGGCCAGAGGACGAAGCCGGCTGGCTCGACGCGGCACTCGCAGCCGACGATGCTCTGCTGCTGCTTGGTTCGAGCGCAAACGCACTGCTTCAGAAGCAGCCGGTAAGTCGAGCAGTCAACAGCACCCGCAACCAGGGTCCGGATTGCGTCACGGCAGTCGATCCTGGCGGCGCAGATCCCTCAACCGGCGCGCTCTTTTGATCGATCGCAAACCCGCCTCGAGCCGATTCGCCCCCCGCAGCCGTCAAGATAGGCGTCAATGCCGTCAATCCTTCTAATTGCGAACCCCGCCGCCGGCGGCGGGAAAGTGCCAAAGTTGCTCCCTTCGGTGCGGCGCAAACTCGACTCGCTCGGCGTAAGCCACCGCACCGGCCTGACGGCGAGCCTCGAAGACGCCGTCAGATTGACCGACGAGGCTTTGGACCGCGGCGAGATTCCAGTCGCATTCTCAGGTGACGGCGTTGCCGGCGTGGTTGCGCGCACCGCCTCCTACCGCCCCGGCAGCGTCTTTGGCGTGCTGCCAGGTGGAACCGGCAACGACTTCTGTGGCCATGTCGGCATTCCCGACGACGCTGTCGCCGCCTGCGAAGTGCTGGCGAGCGGGATCGCGACCGCGATCGATCTTGGAGAGGCAAACGGCGTGCGCTTCCTCGGTATTGCCAGCTTCGGTTACGACTCGCTTGCCAATGAGTCTGCCAACGCGGCGCCGCGATGGCTGGGAAGCGGCGTCTACATCTGGGGCGCGATCTCAGCGCTGATCCGCTGGAAGCCCGCCCGCTTCAGCGTCATCGCCGACGGCGCTGAGAAGAGTTTTGAAGGCTGGTCCGTCCTCTGTGCCAACACAAGTCGCTATGGCGGCGGAATGTTGATCGCCCCGAACGCCTCAGTCGAAGACAACCAGTTCGACCTGATCTGCACTCTGAAGAGCAGCCGCTGGCGCTTTATCCGAATGTTTCCGAAGGTCTTCAAGGGAACCCACATCGGTGACGACAACCTTGATGTCAGCCACGCGCGCGAGGTGAGCGTCAGTGCCGATCGCCCCTTCACGATCTACGCAGACGGTGACCCGTTGACCGAGCTACCGGCCGAGATCCGCATTCTCCCTGCCGCCGTCAAGGTGCTGCTGCCGGCGTGAGCAGCCTGCGGCTAGCACTCGCCAGCTTTGCTGCCCGAGCTGCCGGCGCCTTGCTGCGGCTCACCGGCAGCGGCGGCACAAGCGCGCCGGGGAAGATCTTGCTGGCGTTGGCGCCGGGCGCGATCGCGCAGCGCAGCGCAGCGCTGGAACGAGGCTGCGCGGTTATCTCAGCGACGAACGGGAAGACGACGACGAGCGCAATCGCCGCCGAGATCATGCAGCGCGATGGCGCAGCGCTCGTCCATAACCGTGCCGGCGCCAACATGGCTGGTGGAATCGCCGCGACGCTCAACGACCAGCACGGCGACTTCGGCCTATTCGAAGTCGATGAGTTCTGGCTCGCAATTCTCGTCGCCGAGCTCCAACCCCGCTCGGTCTTGATGGCAAACCTTTTTCGCGATCAGCTCGATCGCTACGGCGAGCTCGATGAAATCGTTGCGCGCTGGAGGCAGGTGGCGATCTCTCCGGCGGTCGGGCGAATCGTCCTCAACGCCGACGATCCCCTGATCGCCGGCCTCGGCTCCGGGGTCGACGGAGCGCTTTACTTCGGGATTGAGGACGAAACCGTCGGCAGTGAACAGGCCCAGCACGCGTCGGAGCAGGCCTGCTGCCCAGTCTGCGCAGAGCAGTTCAGCTACAGCCGTTACTTCGTAGGCCACCTCGGTCACTACTACTGCGGGAAAGGTCATCCGGGGCGGCCGAAGGTGGACGTCGGTGCGAGCGAGATCACCGCCAACGGCCTTGGCGGATCATCATTCACGCTGACGATTGGCGGTAACTCTTACCGCGCTGAGCTTGCGATGCCGGGGCTTTACAACGTCTACAACGCGTTGGCCGCAGCAGCGCTGGCAAACAGCCTCGGTGTTAGCGACGAGACGATCATCGCTGGAATCGCCAACGCGAGCCCGGCTTTTGGGCGCGCTGAATCGCTCAGCGTTGACGGGCGAGAGTGCTCGATCATGCTGATCAAGAACCCGGCCGGCACGAATGAGGTGTTAAAGACGCTGACCAGCGACCAGGCAAGCCGTGACCTGCTGATCGTCTTGAATGATCAGATCGCCGATGGCCGCGACATCAGTTGGATCTGGGACGCCGATTTTGAGCAGCTCGCAGGTTCGGGCCGCCCGATCACCTGCTCTGGGAGCCGCGCCGTCGAACTTGGGCTCCGGCTCAAGTACGCCGGCGTCGATCCGGCGATGATCCGCGTTGAAGCCGAGCTACCTGAAGCCTTTGCCGCCGCGCTTGACGGTGGCGCCGAGCGACTGGTGATTCTGCCGACCTACACTGCGATGCTGGAGGTCAGGGAGCTGTTGGTTGCGCGAGGGGCCGCTGCGGGGTCGTTCGCATGATCTCCGAGGAGGCGATCTGGCACGACCTTGAATGTGGCTCCTACGACGCCGACCTTGACTGTTGGCGCGAGCTGGCCGATCAATACAGCGGCCCGATTCTCGACGTCGGCGCCGGTAACGGTCGCGTTTCGCTGATGCTCGCTGAACTTGGCCATGAGATTACGGCGCTCGAACTTGATCGCTCTCTACTGGCAACGCTCGCCGAGCGTTCCGGCCCGTTCGAGATTGAGACAATCTGCGCCGACGCTCGCAATTTTCAGCTCGATCGGTCGTTCGGCCTGATCATTGTGCCGATGCTGACGGTCCAGCTTTTCGGCGGCGTCGAAGGCCGCGCGCGTTTCTTCGCCGCCGCGGCTAGGCAACTCAGCGCCAACGGCTGCCTGGCGCTGGCGATCGCGGACCTGCTCGATGACGAAGAAGGGGCCAGCGGAGGCGAACAGCTTGAGGCCGACAGCTGCACAGTTGGCTCCTCTTCCTACTCGACGAGAGCGACGGCGCTGCGCGAACGGGACGGCCAA
>CAJBXY010000204.1 GCA_903959665.1 uncultured Solirubrobacterales bacterium
GCCGCACGCACGCCGGCGTCGCCGGAGAAGTCGATGTATGCCATCGGCACCTCAGTGTCGAGCGCGCCGATCTCGTCGTACGAGAGCACCTGGTCGTAAAGACCAAGCCGCTCAACAAATTCGACGTTGCTCGCTGCGGTAAGGCCGATCACCTTCACGCCGTCGCGCCTGGCGAGCATGAAGGCTGTGCCGTAGGCGGTCTTGCTCGAGGCGCTCGACATGACGACGGCCTTCGCGCCGAACCAGTCGCTGTCCTCGAAGAAATCGTCGATCAAAAATGAGGTCGAGAAGAGCGGGCGCAGCAGCATGATCTCGCCTTCAAGCGCCGCGTCGTAAGTCGGGTCAGCGCTCGTCAGCGCGTAGCTGTTGTAGACCGAGTGGAGTTCTTTGCGGTGCTCGGCGAAATCTGCGAAGCCACTTGCAGTGACGTTGCCGGGGGTGACGACGAGATAGCTCGACATCGGCAGGTAGCCGTAGTAGCGCTGCCCAGCCTCGACGCCCTCGCACTCCGAAGCGACCACGTCGGCGAAGCCCCAGACGGGAATCCGCCCCCAGCCGTCTTCGGCCGGAAAGAAGTTCCAATACGACATGAAGTCGCCGAAGGTCGCGTAACTGATGTTGTTGGCGGTGAAGCTGAACGCGTCAACGCGCAGCAGCGCCTCGCCGGAAGCAAGCCGACTTTCGTCGCCGCTCACCCCATCAGTGAATTCGACTGTTTCAAGGCTGTCACGGCGAACACGGAAATCGGTCATCTGCCCAGCATTCCTAGTCGCGCGTAGCGGCGAGAAGCGCGACACCGTTGAGCGCCGCTCCGGCCGCCACTGCAGCAGTTAAGACCCGCGCCTGCTGGGGAATCTTCTCCCCGGCCGCCAGCGTTGCGGCGCAGTCAACGACGTCGCAGAAAATCCCGAGCGCCAACAGAGTGCGCAGGTTGCCACCGCGCCCGGCAGAGATCGTCGCCGCACCGAGCGCAATGTCACGAACGCCAAAGGCGCGCGCCATCACGCCGCCATCGGCCCCGGCTGCCTCGTCACCGATCCAGCGCGCGCTTGCCTGGTTGGTGTTGGCAAGGAAGGCGACACCGACCACGATTCGGCCGGCTTGAAAGAGAACGTTGGGGATCGCGATCGCCATCGTCAGCCTCCCATCGGGTCGGGAGTGCCGAGCTCGCCCCACTCCGGCGGCTCGTAGACCTTGCCGGGAACGCCGCCGAGAACGAGCATCCGGATGCCGTCAGGGCCTGGGACAACCTTGCGCTTAGTGCCTGGGCCGACGCGCGCCATCGTCTCGCCGTCGAGCGCAAACTCCTCGCCTTCGATCGTGATCACGCCGCTGCCCGCGAGCACGATGTAGACCTCCTCCTGCCCGTCGTGAGTGTGGTCGTGATCGGGGTAGCGGTCGTAGCCGGCCGGCAGGGTCAGGATGCTCATACCGACCGATGTAACCCCAAGCTCAGCTCGGGCTTTGCGCAGCCCGCCACCAAAGGTTGTCTCCATCTCATCGATCTTCTTCACGGTGAAATCGGCCATCTATCAAACCTCCATCGTCGCTAGAACAGGGGAGGAGTCAGTGTGAAGCAATCGGGCGCAGAACGCCCTCGCGCACGCTGAAAGGCGCCGCCGCAGCTCCGACGGCGCCCGTCCAGCGAAGCGACTTAGAGACCGACGATGACCGTCTTGGTCTCGAGGTAGTTGGAGAGGACCTCTTCGCCCATCTCTCGGCCC
>CAJBXY010000205.1 GCA_903959665.1 uncultured Solirubrobacterales bacterium
CTTCAGGATCGCGTGAGCAGATCGGGCATTCAGGGTCCTGGCGGACCTTCAGCTCGGTGAAGCTCGCGGCAAGCGCGTCATACATCAGCAGCCGTCCGATCAGTGGATCGCCGGCACCGACGATCAGCTTAATTACCTCTGTCGCTTGGAGCAGCCCCATCGTGCCAGGCAGCACGCCGATCACGCCGTTGGCGCCGCAGGACGGTGCCATATCGGCCGGTGGTGGCTGGCGGAAGAGGCAGCGGTAGCAGGGGCCGTGGCCGGGAGCGAAGACGCTCAGCTGCCCTTCGAAGCCGAGGATTGCCGCCGAGACGACGGGAATGCCAAGGCGGACGCTGGCATCGTTGAGCAGATAGCGGGTCGGGAAATTGTCAACGCCGTCGACGATGATGTCCCAGCCTTCGATGATCTCGATGATGTTCGAGGCGTCGAGCCGCGTCGGGTAGCCGACAACATTGACGTCGGGGTTTAGTGCCTTGATCGTTTCGGCAGCCGAATCGACCTTCGGCGTGCCGATCCGATCGGTCGTGTGGATCACTTGGCGCTGCAGGTTTGAGAGATCGACTACGTCGTCGTCGACGATTCCGAGCGTCCCAACCCCAGCAGCAGCTAGGTAAAGAGCAGTCGGCGAACCAAGGCCACCGGCGCCCAGTAGCAAGACTCGCGCGTCAAGCAGCTTCTGCTGCCCTTCGGCGCCGACCTCAGGAACCAGCAGGTGGCGGCTGTAACGCTCGCGCTGCTCGGCGCTGAAGCTGCGTGGAACCTCAACCTCGTAGCCGCGGTCCTTCCAAAGAATGAAGCCGCCGGCCATCGACTCGACGTCGTCGTAGCCCATCTCAGCCATCAGCGTGTGCGCGCCAAAAGCTGAGCGCACCCCTGACGCGCAGTAAAGGATGATCCGCTGCGAGCGGTCGGGGACGACGCCCTCAATGCGCGTCTCAAGGTAGCTGCGGGGAATGTGAACTGCGCCCGGCAGCATGCCGGCAGTCAGCTCTTCCGTTTCGCGGCAATCAACTACGACAACGCCCTCGCCGAGCAGCTGCACCACTTCGGACGGGTCAACCTCTTTGATCTGCTCCTTGACGTGGCGCAGAAGTTCACTACCTGATTGGCTCACTGCTTCACCGCCCGGGCTGTTGGAGTCGACTTCACTTCAGAAAGGATAGCGCCGTCGCAGCCAAGGGTGCGGGGCCTGCAACGACCGCTGCCGCGTACGCTTAGTGCTCGATGAACGCTCGCCTGCGGCTGACAATGATGGCCGGCGCCACGATCGTGCTGCTCGCGATCCTCGCCTTCCTGCTGCTAAGCGACCCCAACGCTGGCAGCTCGCAACTACCGGCGACTCGCTTTGCCGGCGCTATTCGACCCGAGTCTCCCCCCGTCCGCTTTGCGCTGCGCGATCAGGATGGCAAGCTAATCACGGCCTCAGGGCTGCGTGGCCAGCCGGTGATCGTGGCCTTCTTATATTCGACCTGCGAGAACGAGTGCCCGACGATGGCGCAGCAGATCCGTGGCGCGCTCGACCGGCTTGGCCGCGACGTTCCGGTAGTGGCGGTCAGTGTTGACCCGGCCACTGACACGGCGCAGAGTGCGCAACGCTTCCTCTCCGCTCAGCAGCTCGGCGGCAGAATGAACTTCCTGCTCGGCAGCGATCGGACGCTCCAGCCGGTCTGGCGTGAGTTCGGCATTGAGCCGCAGAAGGAAGGGCGTGAGCACACCGCAATCGTCGTGCTGCTGGACGCCAGCGGCCGCCAGCGGATCGGCTTCCCCTTAAGCGAATTAACGCCCGAAGGAATTGCTCACGACGTGCGACTCCTTCAGCGCGAGGCTGCCGCCCCGGGCGCAGCGCAGTAGCGCTACAGCGGCGACTGCGACTGCGGCGGCCGCGGCTGTGAACCTTGCTCGGCTTCACGCTCGCGCCGAAGCTCACGCCGGTTGCTCCACCAAAGCCCGGCGCCGATCAACAGGATCGGCAAGAGATAGAGCAGCACGTGGTACCAGTGCCCGACGTGGGCGACGAGGAAGCTCATGACGCGGCCGCCGAAAGGAACCAAAGGCCCAGGCAGGTAAAGGCAACCATCACCAGCAGCATCCAGTACTGCGAGCGGATCGCCACGCGCGGATTAGTCCACGTCTCTAGCGCTCGGTCATGAGCGAGCACCAGTGCGGCCACGTGGCCGATGACGAGCGCGGCGACCTGCGTGTACCAGATCGCGTTGGCACTGAGAACTGAGTAGTTGACCGCCGACTGCGACGTGCCGAAGATGTCAGAGCCATCACCGAGCGGGTCGGAGATCAGGAAGAAGGTCGCTTGACCTTGGAAGACAAAGAGCGAGAAATAGTGAGCGACAACGTAAGCCAGCGCGATTGGAATCAAAGTGTGGGCGAAGCTTCGCGCTAGCTGCAGCGTCGGCGGCTTGCCGGAGCCGGTGCGGTTCATGCCGGTGACGGCGAGCCAATAGAAGCCGCCAACAAAGCCGACAATCAGCAGCAGACCGACCGTGTAGGCGATCTCAACGGCTGTGCCGGCCGCGAAGCCAAGTGAAGCGAAGAGATCGCTGAGCTGCTGCGCGATCCCGCTGGCGCCTGTCCAAACGGTTCCCTGCGAGAAGCCATCGAAGCTGGTGCTGCCAATGAGGACGCAGACAACTGCAGCCGAGCCGGCTACCTGCGGCATCTGGAGCGCACCGACGAGCGGGGCGCGCAGGCGGCAACGGCGATCTTTCCAATCGAGCGGGGCAAGGAGCGCGAAGAGGCCGAAGGCGACACCGAAGCCGTCGGCGTTGCGGCACCACTTCTCGGCGCCGAAGCAGCTCATACCGATCAGCATCACGGCGGCGTAGATCAGCGCTGCGATCGCCAGCGAGCTTGGATCCTCGCGGCCGCTCCAGACCAGCTCAATCCAAGCGAAGGCGAGAATCATCACTGCCGCCGGCCAGCGGCCAAGCCGCTCTGGGTAGTTGATCGGCGCCGGCAAACCGCCGCCAACGCGGGCAGCCGCCC
>CAJBXY010000206.1 GCA_903959665.1 uncultured Solirubrobacterales bacterium
CGCCGATCGCTTGGCTCCCAGCGGGATCCTCAAGTAGTGCGACCAGCTTCTCGCCGAACTCGGCTTTGTCGATCGGGTCCGACAGCAGCACGCCGGAGAGTCCATCCTCGATCTGGTCGGCGATCCCACCGACTCCGCTTGCCAGCACAGGCTTGCCTTTCCACATCGCCTCCGAAACGGTCAGGCCAAACCCTTCGGCGAGGCTCTTCTGGATGATTATGTCGGCGCGCGTTTGCAAGGCGTTGACGATTGCGGCGTTCTCGTTGATGTCATCCATCGGCAGGCAAGCGATGTGAATCTGTGCTCGGGCGTCGGCTGGAAGCTCGCGCCAAGCGCTGAAGAGCTGCTCAAGGTTTTCGGCTGCCTCAGGGTCGTCGGCAACGCCGCTGGCGGCGGGGCCGGCAAGAATCAGCTGTGCTTTGTGGCGCGGCAGCACATACTCGGCAAAACCCTGCATCACGCCGAGGTGATCCTTCAGCCTGTCCCAGCGCGAGATCTGCACCACCAGCGGCTGACCGTCTAGCTCGACCGGCGGTCCTGTCAGCAGTGTCTCTTCGCCGTTTGGGTTGATCCGCACGTCAACTGAGGCATCGGCGATCAGCCCCGCTTCGGCGACCTTTGCCGCGGCGACTTCGACGCTGGTTAGGCGGTTCTTGTGCGAGTGGGGGTCGATCGACGGCTGGATGATGAAGATCTTCCGCCCCGCGAGCGCTTCGGGAACGTACGCGTTGCGCGAGAAGATGAAGGCGTCGACGCCCTCGAGGTAGGGGAGTAGGAACTGCCAGGCGAGTTCGGTGTATTCGTTCGGCCGATCGATGCCGATGTGTGAGCGCCAAACAACCGAGGCGCCGTGGGCTTTAAGCGCCGCGGTGAGGCCCGCGGTCTGCGGGTCGTGGAGGATCACAACATCCGCGGGCTGGGCCAGCTCGCAGAGTTCGGCGCCACTGTGCTCGAGGACCGCCTCGTAGGTTGCCCGCTCAGCCGCTCCAAGTTCGCCGCCATCGCCGCAGTCGCCGTGCAGCATGTTGTGGATTCGCTTCGTGATCGCGAAGAACTCGCCGTCGCCTTTGACGACGTTCCAGCGAGTATCGATCTGGCCGCCGCGCATGTAGGGGAGCAGCGAGTCGAGCATCTCAGCAACACCGCCGCCCTGAGCGGTCGAGTTGATGTTCCACAGCACGCGGCCGTCAAGCAGCTGCGCTGCGCTGCTGAGGCTTCCTTCAAGGCGCGTCCGGCCGCCATCCTCAAGCACTGTCAGAAATTCATCAATCGACTTTTCGCTGAGCGGAACTGTTTCGATGTTGCGCGGGTTCACTGTTGATAAACCAATCGAAGATGCCCTAGCGAAGTGATCCTTCTTCGAGGTTTATACCAGCGCCGCCGCGCTGCCCGCTGCCCGCCTAAGTAGCCCCGCTAGCGCTTGCGCTTCAGCTTCACGACCTTCGTCTTCACCGTCGGCTTGCCTTTCGCGGGCGTGAAGGTCGTGCGGATCGTCAGCGTCATTGCCTTCTTGCGCAGCTCCTTGCGACTCTTCTTGC
>CAJBXY010000207.1 GCA_903959665.1 uncultured Solirubrobacterales bacterium
CGCCTACGGCGACCTCACGGTCTTCGAAACACTCGCTCCCTACGGCTCGATTCCGAAGCCGGTAGCGGACGTGTGCAGAATCAGCTACTACTGCGACAAGGCTGACATTCACCTGCGTACGCCGGGCTACAAGATCATCGCCAAGATGGTCGCTGCTGAGCTGCCTCGCGTTCGCTAGGCGACTGCCGGCAGCTCTGAGAGCCGAGCCAAGCGGTACCGTTAATGAACACTCAGCCTTCGAACGTGGGAGTTTTTCGATGACCCGTCTCTCCGCCGTCCCGTACCTCTCAGTCGCCTGCATCGCCGCCGTTGCTGCCGTAACACTGCCGGGCTGCGGAAAGCCGGAGTTCTGCGCGAAGAAGACAGAGTTCAACAGCTCCGTGACGACTCTGACAAATGTTTCACTGACGCCTCCCGATCCGACGGTGATCAATACCGACATCACGAACGTCCAGAACGCTGGCACGGCGATGATCAACGCCGCGCAGTCCGACTTCCCGAGCCAGTCCTCGGCGCTTGAGAACGCTGTAAACGACGTCGTCGCGACAGGCAAGACGCTGAGCACGAGCAAGGACCTAGCGGCGACCGGCGTAACGCTCGCCGCGCAGCTGCTGACGCTGAACTCGGCTTGGAACAGCTTCAAGACAGCAACAAACGACGCCTGCAACTAGCGGACGGCAGCGCTAAGGCGGGAGCACGAGCATGAGCGACGTGCTCTCGCTTCTGCTCGAAGGGCTCGGCCACGCCGTGATGATGGGTTGGGAGATCTGGTGGGCGCTGGTCTTGGGCTTCGCGATCTCGGCGATCGTGCAGGCCTGGGCGCCGCACGAGCGGGTTGAGGCACTCCTTTCAGGCCCCGGCGCAGCGCCGATAGCCCGCGCAACCGGCTTTGGCGCCGCATCCTCGTCCTGTTCCTATGCGGCGATCGCGATCGCCAAGTCGCTCTTTCAGAAGGGAGCCTCATCGGCCGCTTCGCTGGCCTTCCAGTTCGCTTCAACAAATCTCGTATGGGAGCTCGGCCTCGTTATCTGGGTCTTGATGGGCTGGCAGTTCACGCTCGCCGAATACCTCGGTGGCGTCGTGATGATCCTGCTGATGTGGGCGATGCTGCGGCTCTTCGTCTCAAAGCAGCTTGAAGAAGAGGCGCGAGAGCACGCGCGCGGCGCCGAAACCGGCCACGAGCACCACATCGCGGCGACGGGGATTCCCCTGCGCGAGAAGCTGACCGATTCGCAGTCGTGGTCGGACGTTGCCCACAACTTCCGCGGTGACTGGCAGATGCTCTGGAAGGAGATCGTGATCGGGCTGCTACTTGCCGGCTACATCGCGCTGCTTGGCAACGATTTCTTCAACGGCCTCTTCCTCACCGGCGCGCCGCCGCTCGTCCAGACCGTCTGGGGGGCGGTGATTGGGCCCGTGATCGCGGTGCTCTCGTTCGTTTGCTCGGTCGGCAACATTCCGCTCGCAGCGGTGCTTTGGTCAGGCGGTCTCAGCTTCGCCGGCGTGCTGGCGTTCATCTTCGCCGACCTGATCGTGCTGCCGATCATCGTCGCCTACCGCAAGTACTACGGCAACGCCTACGCCGCGCGGATTGTCGCGCTGATGTTCGTGACGATGGTTATCGCAGCGCTGATCATTGACGTCGTCTTTGGCCTCGCCGGCCTAATCCCGAGCGCGCGGCCCTCCACAGACGAGGTCTTCGGGATGGTCAAGCTGGACTACAAAGCAGTCCTCAACGCGATCGCGACTGCGGCCTTCATCGCGCTTTGGACGATCACTGCTCGCCACGGCGCAAAAGATCCGATCTGCGGCATGACCGTCGATAAGCGAGCGGCAATCGCGACGGAGGTCGACGGGAGGAGGTATTTCTTTTGCGGCGCCAGCTGCCAGCAGAAGTTCACTTCCGAGCACTCTGGGCAAGCAAGAGATTCTGAGCTATAGTTGCCGTTATCGAACCGAACTCAATAACACCAACGGTCGCTCGAACTCACAACATGGACCAACTTCCGCGCGGGCGCCATTCGCTTAGTCGCGAGGAAGTGACGAGCTCGCAACGCACTCGGATGATGAACGCCGTGGCGATCGTGGTCGCCGAGAAGGGCTATGGCGACACGGTCGTCGAGAACATCGTTAGCGTCGCCGGCGTTTCGCGCAAGACCTTCTATGAGCACTTCACCGACGTCCAAGACTGCTTTCTCCACGCCTACTCGGACTTCGGCGACAGGATCATCAAAGACGTTGGGCAAGCTGTAGCTGCGACCGAGCCGGTTGGTTCGGCGCCGATGAGAGCTGCCTACCGAACGATCTTCACCGTCCTCAACGAGGACCGCGAGATGGCGCGGGCATTCTGGCTCGACGCGGTTTCGGCCGGACCCGGCTACGCGGCGACGCGGCAGCGGATCTACGGCGGGTTTGCCGATCTGCTTCGGGTCGGCTATTCGAGGCGGCGGGAAGCAGAGATCGAGCTGCCCGAGCCGATCGAATCAGCCTACTCAGCCGCGGTCGGGATGGTCGCCGAGATGGTGATCCTCGCAGTCCTCTCTGGCGAGGATGTCGACATCGACTCGATGGTCGAAGATGCCGTCTCCTTTACGCTCGCGATCCTTCAGGCCCAACCTCTCCCGGCCTGACGGCTAACAGTTCGCAGCGCCGCTGAATGCTTCAGCTGATGCGATGCTGAAGTTTTTCTGAGAACTTTCGCAACTCCTCTTCGAAGGTCGTGTTTGGGGTCGGGTAAGCAGTTCCCCTTAACGGCTTTGCATGGCGAAGCAGAGGAGAGTTTGGAATGGAGTCCTTCCAAGTAACGGCCGCGACCCGCGGCAAAGCAGTCACTGGCACCCCGATGCAGCGCCGCCCGCGCCGAACGCGCATGGTTCTGATCGGACTGATCACCGCGCTTTTCGTCGCTCTTGCGGCGCCGGCCTTTTCACAGGCGGCTGCGGTTACGCCGCTGAAGACGCAAGGCAACAAGATCGTTGACGCTACGGGCAATGAGGTTGTGCTCCAGGGCGTCAACTGGTTCGGCTTCGAAACGGCCAATCACGCTCCGCACGGTCTTTGGAGCCGCGATTACAAGGAGATGCTCGCGCAGATCAAGGCGCAGGGCTTCAACACGGTTCGGATGCCGTTCTCGCTTCAGGCGATGCGCTCTTCGACCACAAGCGGAATTGATTACGGCGGCGGGCGCAACGCTGCGCTCTCCGGAAAGACGCCGCAGCAGGTGATGGACATCATCGTTGACGAGGCAGCCAGTCAGGGCCTGATGATCATCCTCGACAACCACTCAACGACAGACGATTCGTTCATGCATCCGCTTTGGTACGGCCTCGGTGGCTACACAGAGACCGACTGGGTTGACACCTGGAAGGCGCTCTCCGCCCGTTACGCGAACAAGACCAACGTGATCGGCGCCGACCTCAAGAATGAGCCTCACGGTGAGGCAACTTGGGGCACCGGAGCTGCAAACGACTGGCGCCGCGCCGCGGAAGTCGCCGGCAACGCCGTTCTGGCCAACGCGCCGAACTGGCTGATTCTCGTTGAGGGAATCGAAGGCCCGGTCGCCGGCGGCCAGCAGCTCGACCGTCACTGGTGGGGCGGCAACCTTGAAGGCGTTCGCAACAACCCGGTGCGTCTCAACGTCGCCAACCGTGTTGTCTACTCGCCGCACGAATACGGCCCGGGCGTCTTCGCGCAGCCGTGGTTCTCTGACCCGAGCATGGTTTCGATCCTCGCCGACCGCTGGCAGAAGGGCTTCGGTTACATCCACGACGCCGGCACAGCACCAATCCTGATCGGTGAGTTCGGCGCCAAGAACGTCGGTACCGACACCGTCGAAGGGCGCTGGATTCGCCAGTTCGCCGACTACCTCGGCAAGAAGGGGATGCACTGGACCTTCTGGGCTTGGAACCCGAACTCGGGCGACACCGGCGGCGTGCTCCAGGACGACTGGAAGACAATTAACCCGGCAAAGATGGCGCTGCTGAGCGATCTGATTGGTCGCAAGACGATTCCTTACACGCCGGGCGGTGGAACGACGCCTACGCCTACGCCTACGCCGACGCCGACGCCGACGCCTACGCCGACGCCAACGCCAACGCCAACGCCTACGCCTACGCCAACGCCGGCTCCGCCTGCGGGGACCGTCAGCGTCCGTCTGGGAGTTGACTCGGAATGGAACAGCGGATGGTGCGGCAAGCTCGTCGTCAGCAACAGGTCGAGCGTTGACGCCAAGATCTCGAAGTTCGCGTTCACGCTGCCTGCCGGCGCGTCGGTCACGAGCTCCTGGAACGGAACGGTCACAGGGACCGGAACGAGCCGCGAGATCGCGACGCCTTCATGGTCGAAGGCAGTCGCCGGCGGTAACTACGACGACACCGGCCTCTGCGTTTCCGGGACGAC
>CAJBXY010000208.1 GCA_903959665.1 uncultured Solirubrobacterales bacterium
CGCGCCTGGGCGCTGGCGCGCGCGGTGGAGCCTGCCTGCGACGGACTTGAAAAGCACCTCGTTGACGAGCGTCGATTTTCCGGAGCCGGAGACGCCGGTCACGACGGTGAAGACGCCGAGCGGAAACTGAACGTTGATGTCACGCAGATTGTGCTGGCGGGCACCCCGAACCTCGACGACGCCGTTCGGCTTGCGCCGCGTCGCAGGCACTTCAATCTGCACTGTGCCGGCGAGGAATTGGCCGGTCAACGAGCGCTTGCTCTTCTCGACTTTTGCGGCCGTCCCTTGAGCGACTATCTGGCCTCCGTGCTCGCCAGCCCCCGGACCCATGTCGACGAGCCAGTCGGCGGAGCGCATCGTCTGCTCATCGTGCTCGACGACCAAAACCGTGTTGCCTAGATCGCGCAGGTTCTCAAGCGTCTTGATCAGCTTGCCGTTGTCGCGCTGGTGGAGGCCGATTGAAGGCTCGTCGAGCACGTAAAGCACGCCAACCAAGGCTGAGCCGATCTGCGTCGCCAAACGGATCCTCTGCGCTTCGCCTCCGGAGAGCGTCGCGGCGGCGCGGTCGAGCGAGAGATAGCCAATTCCAACGTTCTCAAGGAAACTGAGCCGCTCCGATATCTCCCTCATGATCAGCCGCGCGATGTGAGCTTCGGTTTCGCTGAGCTGAACCTCGTCGATCCACCTCAGCGCTCTCCGCACCGAGAGCGCTGTGAACTCGCTGATCGAAATTCCGCCGACCAGCACGGCACGCGACTCCGGCCGCAGCCTCGACCCCTCACAGGCCGGGCAGGCAGCGACCGCCATGAACTCTTCGATCCGTTCGCGCATCGCTTCGGAGTCGGTTTCGCGATAGCGGCGTTCCAAGTTGGGGATGATTCCCTCGAAGCGGGTGGAGTAAGAGCGCTCACGGCCGTAGCGGTTGCGATAGGTCACCTCAACGGCATTCTTTCCGGTGCCGTGGAGGAAGTAGTCGCGCTCGGCCTTCGTTAGCGACTGCCACGGGGCGGTCATGTCAACGTCGTACTCGGCCGCCAGTGCCTGCGTTATCTGCTCGTAGTAGTTGGAGCTGCTGGCAGCCCACGGAGCCAGCGCGCCGGCCTCAATCGAGAGCGACGGATCGGGAATGATCAGCTCCTCATCGATCTCCATCTGCGAGCCGAGCCCGCTGCAGCGCTCACATGCGCCGTGCGGCGAGTTGAACGAGAAGATCCTTGGCTCGAGCTCCGGCATCGAAACGCCGCACTTCAAACAGGCGAAGCTCTCCGAGAAGGTCATCAATTCGCCCTCCCCCTTCTCCGGCGCCGTCTCGACCTCGACGATTCCGCCGCCAAGAGCGACCGCCGTTTCGATCGAATCGGCGAGACGCTTACGAACCCCTTCACGGATCACGAGCCGATCGACGACAACTGAAATCGAGTGCTTGAACTTACGGTCAAGCTCGATCTCCTCGTCGAGCATCCGCAGCTCGCCGTCAACCTTGACGCGCGCGTAACCGTCGGCGCGCAGCCCTTCGAAAAGCTTTCCGTACTCGCCCTTGCGGTCACGAATCAGCGGCGCCATCACGAGCAGCCGCGTGCTTTCCGGCAGCTCGGTTACCTGATCGATTATCTGGTCGGCCGACTGACCGGCGATCGGCGCGCCGCACTTGTAACAGTGCGGGTGGCCGACGCGCGCCCAAAGCAGCCGCAGGTAGTCGTAGACCTCGGTTACGGTGCCGACGGTTGAGCGCGGGTTGCGCGATGTTGTTTTCTGATCGATCGAGATCGCCGGCGAGAGCCCTTCGATCGAATCGACGTCGGGCTTGTCCATCTGGCCGAGGAACTGGCGCGCGTAGGCGCTCAGCGATTCGACGTAGCGGCGCTGCCCTTCGGCGTAGATCGTGTCGAAGGCAAGCGATGATTTGCCGGAGCCGGAAAGGCCGGTTATGACGACCAGAGAGTCGCGCGGCAGCTCTAGCGAGATGTCCTTGAGATTGTGCTCGCGGGCGCCGGAAACGACGATTGAGTTGGCGGAAGCCATTAGAGCCAGTCTATTGGCCGCCGACCGCCTCGCAGCCGTGTTGGCGCGCCACGCGAGCTAGCGGGTAAGCGCGAGGGCGACTTTGCGATAAGCGCTGAGCGCAGGCTTGTTCTCAAAGCTGCCGTCTTGCGCCACGCGGCGCAGACCAGCGTATTCGAACGAGTCTTGGTTTCCGCTGTCGCTGCTGACCCAGTTGTACCAGTAGGCGCGTGCGAGCTTCAGCCGCGCCGCGCTCTTTGCGTAGGCGCGGTAAACCTGATCAACCTTCACCGCTTGGCCGGCCTCGGTCGTCAACCAGCTTTGGTTTGCGTCGGCCTTGCCACGGCCGGACGGCCACGAGATTTCGGTCACCCAAAGCGGAGCGTTGCGGGCGCCGTTGGCGTCAAGCACGCCGCGGACGAAGCCGAGGATCTTCACGCTTCCTGCCGCCGTGCCGGTGAACGGGTGGACGGCGACCGCGTCGAAGTAGCCACGGCCCTTCACCCCGGCCTTGAAGAGAGTCGCGTAATCGCGCCAAGAGAAGTTGGGTAGGCCGGCCGTGACGACCTTTGCGCCCGGGTCAGCGGCCTTGACCGCCGTGTAGGAGGCGCGCAGCAGCTTTGCGTAAGCCGGAGCCCAAGGCTTCACCGGGAAGTAGCGGCTGAGGCTCGGCTCATTCCAGATTTGGAAGTTGCGCAGCGGCCGCTTTGGCAGCGAAGGGTTGGCGGCCCAGAGAGTGCCCTTCGGGCCGTAGCGGCCGATCAACGTCTTCAGAAAGCGGCCGTATGCCGCAGGCTCGCGCGGCGGTGAGAAAACCTCGCTGGGCTTCAGTGCGGCCCAAGACGGCGCGCGCAGCACAAGAGCAGTGACGTCAATTCCGCTGCGCGCCGCGGCGGCGATCTGCGCGTCGGTGCTCGAAAAGTCGGTTGGGATACCGCCGACGTTGGTGAAGTACTGATGTGTGCTCTCTGGAATCTGGTCGAAGCTCGCGTACGGCTGCAGCAGCGGCCACTGAACCGGCAGGCGGATCGTTCCCACCCCGCTCGCGCGCATCACCGCGCCTTCCTTGGCCAGATCAACGCCCGCGGCGTCGAGCGGGCCGTTGGCGGTGACGCCAAAGAAGGTTGGCGAGAGCTTTGCTGCCTGCGCGGGCGCGGCAAAGACCGCGGCGGTGGCCGCGGCCGCAGCGATTGTCGCTAAAGCACGCACAGTTAGTACAACCGCTCTAGGTGCCCGGAGTTGCGCCGACTTCGCGCAGCACCCGCTCGGCGTCGATGCCAGGGAACGCCTCTCGTAGCCGATCCTTTGCCTCGTCGAGTGGAACGCCGCGCCCAACTAGGTCAAGCGCCACGAGCCGCGCGCCTTCGGTTGCCCCCTCCGGCGCGTCGCCACCTACCGGTGGCTCCGTCAACGGAGTCGGAGCGGGCTTCGAAACGGCGTGCGAGTGCATCTCAATAACGCTGAGGCGAACCTGCCCCAGCTCCTCTTGAAGTTCGGCTGTCTGCGATCGGACCGTCGCGGCGAGCTGCTCCAACGCGCGTTCAACGCTGTCGATCCGCGCCAACGCTTCGGCGCGGCTCTCGGGTGGGTCGACTGAAGGCGAATTGCTCATCCACAAAGCGTAGCCTTGCGACCGCCCAGTCGTAGCCGGTTGAGCCCCAAGCCGCGAGCTATCGCGTGGCGGCGCGCAGGCTGCGGGCGACGCGGCGATAGGCGGCAAGAGCCGGTTTATCGACGAAGCTGCCATCGCTGCGCACCGTGCGCAGCCCGGCGAAATCCCATGCGTCGCCGCCGCGCAGGTCGCTGCTAACCCAGCTGTACCAGTAAACGCGCGCCAGCTTCAATTGTTTCGCACTCTTCGCATAGACGCGGTAGGCCTCTGTGACCTTTGTCGCCTCGCCGGCCGGAGTCGTGATCCAACCTCGATGCTGCGGCAACACCTTCGCCTTACCCTGCGCCGACGGCCATCCGGTCTCAGTGACCCAGATCGGAGTTTGACGCGCGCCATTGGCGTCCAACACTCGGCGCACGCGGCTGAGCATCTTGACGCAGCCGCCAGCATTGTCGGTGTAGGGGTGAACGGCGACGGCGTCGAAGTAGCCGCGAGCCCGCACCCCGGCCCTGAATAGCTTCGAGTAATCGCGCCAAACGAAGTTCGGCATTCCAGCGCTGACGACCGTCGCCTTCGCATCGGCGGTCTTGATCGCCTTGTAAGAGGCACGCAGAAGCTTTGCGTAGGCCGGCGCCCACGACGCGACCGGGAAGTAGTGCTTCAGGTTCGGTTCGTTCCAAATCTGAAAATGGCGCAGCGGGCGCCGCGGAACGTCGGTGTTCGCAGTCCAAAAACTGCCGCTCGGGCCGTAGCGGCCGATCAACGCTTTCAGGAAGGCGGCGTACTGATCCGGGTTCCGCGGCGTGGTCATGTAGTTGCTGGGGTCGCGACCGGCCCAAAGCGGCGAACGCATCACCAGCGCCAAAACCTCGACATTGTTTAGCGCCGACGCTTTGATTCGCGCGTCGGTCGCGGCAAAGGCGGTCGGAATTCCATCAACGTCAACGAAGCGAGCCCGTTCACTGGCTGGCACCTCGGCGAAGCTTCGGTACGGCTGGAGATCGGGCCACTCGATCGGTAGTCGGACAGTCTCCACACCGTTGCCACTCATCAAAGCCGCCTCTTTGACGAGGTCAACGCCGGCGCGATCAAGCGGCCCGTTACCCATCACACCGAAGAAGCGAGGCGGCGGCGCTGCCGCGGCTGCTTCGATGTTTGCGCAGAGCAGAGCTGCGGCGAGGGCCGCGATCAATCGTCCGCGCATCGCGCAACCTTACTCTCGCCCAGCTCACTCGGTAGCCGGTTCGGGCCGCAGGCCCGCGGCTTCCATCCCATCGAGCTGGCGCTTCAGGTCGCGCAGCTCGTCGCGCAGGCGGGCGGCGTGCTCGAAACGGAGCTCCTCGGCGGCGGCGAGCATCTCCTCCTCGAGCGTGACGATCGCCTTCTCTAGCTCGTCCGGGGCGTGCTCGGTCGCCTCACGCTTCGCTCCGCGGCGCCCCTTCTTCGGCGTCTTACTTTCGGCCTGAAGGAACTCGGCGATGTCGCTGACGCCCTTGCTGATCGAGGCGGCTGTGATCCCGTAGCGCTCATTGTGC
>CAJBXY010000209.1 GCA_903959665.1 uncultured Solirubrobacterales bacterium
CCGCGACGGCTTGACGATCGCGATGATGATCGGCACGGCAATCGTCTTCATTCCGGGCGTCGCGTCGGCTGGAGCGATGCTCGTCACGCCGCAGATCCTGCTGCTTGGCGCCGTCATCGGCCTGCTCAGCTCGCTGATCCCCTACAGCTTCGAGCTGGAGGCGCTCAGACGAATGCCAGCGCGCGTCTTCGGAACGCTGATGAGCATTGAGCCGGCCGTCGCTGTGCTCGCCGGTTTCATCATCCTCAGCCAGAAGCCGACGCTGTTTGAGCTGTTCGCAATTTCACTGGTTGTAATCGCAAGCGTCGGCGTAACGCGGAGCGCTCGGGCGCTGCCAGCCGAGGCTGCGATCGAGGCCTAGAGCGCCAAGCTGCAGCGCCGGCGCGCCGGCGCGCAATACTGCGGGGAGCCGTGTTCACGCTAAACCTGCCAAATCTGCTGACCGTGCTGCGGATCCTGCTCGTTCCGGTGCTCGTCGTCGCGCTGCTCTCCCACGGCGGTCAAACAAGCGACGTGCTCGCCGCCGTCGTCTTCGCCGCCGCTTCAGTGACCGACGCGCTCGACGGTTGGTTGGCGCGCACGCGCGAGCAGATCACAACCTTCGGCAAGCTGATGGATCCTGTCGCAGACAAGCTGCTGATCATCGCCGCATTGCTTTCGCTCGTCTCACTCGGGCGGCTCGCGGCATGGGTCGCGATGGTGATCGTGGCGCGCGAGTTTGCTGTCACCGTCGCACGGATCTCCGCCCGCTCCGAGGGCGTCGTGATCGCCGCAAACTGGTGGGGGAAGGTCAAGACCGGCGTTCAGGTACTGACGATCTTCTTGCTGATTCTGCTCGTCCCCTCACCGACTTGGATCGATTGGCTCGTTTACCTGATGGTCGCCGTCACGGTGGTCAGCGGAGTCGACTATTTCTTCGGCATGCGCCGCCTGATGCGTGAGGCGGAACTGCGGCGCGCGCAGCTGCGCGAAGGGTCGCCGCAATGAAATGGGCCTTTGCGTTTCTCGCCGTCGCAATCATCGCCTCGTTTGGCACGGCGATCTACATCGTGCTCGGCAATCGCGACCCCGTTCCCAATGAGATCTCAGCCTGCGTCAAGAAGGCCGGGCTGGCCCAGGCGCGCTCGCAGGACGCGCTCAGCGCGGTGCGCGCCGACATCGCTGCCGGCGGGCTGACGATCGCCCAGCGGTGGGACTGGGGGAAAACCCGCGGCGTGTTGTTCGAAGGGCCAGGGAAGAGCTACGCGATGCTGGCGCTATGGAACTCCGACTCAACCTCTCTAGCCAATGCCGACGCCGGGCAGAAGGTTTTCAACGCCCCCGGAGCATTGCCGCTGGTGAGCGTCGAAGTGCCCGACAACGGCGTCCTTCTCAGCTGCGCTCAGCGCGCCAGCAGCTAACGGCCGCCAGCGTCGAGCCACTCGCGCATCGAGGTGTGATGCATCAGGTGTTCGTCTGTTGCGATCTCGCGCCGCAGCTCACCGAGCAGGCCGAAGCGCTCAGCGGTCACGTTGTGCTGGTGAATCGTCTCAAGGTTCTCTTGGCGAGCGGAGACGAAGGTCGCGTCGTCAAGCTCGCCGTAGCGTTCGATCACGCCCTGGATCACTTCGCGCACGCAGTCCTCAACAAAACGCGGGCGGCTGTGCGCCTTCTCAACGACTGAGCCCTCGTCAGAGCGCTTCATCAGCTCGTAGATCTCGCTCGACATCGAGCCTTCAACGATTGCCAGCAGGTCGGCGGCCTCAACGTCCAGCTCGCTGCCCTCAACCGAGCCGAGGTAGAGCGTTCCAAGGCCTCGCTGGTTGTGTGTGGCGATCGGAACGGCGGCGATGATCTGCTCAATCTCGTCGTCTTCGAAGCCTTGAGCGCTGAGTCGGTCGCGGGCCGTCGCGGCTACCAGCTCTTGGGCGCATGGGCAGGCCGTCATTCCTTGAGCGGTAACACCAACAAGACGCCGCGTTCCCGCGTCGCTTGCCAGCGCAGCCCCGTGGAGCGTGTAAATCTCTTGCGTCGTGATCCCTGAAACCGGTGCCGGTTTGTGCTCCGGGTAGCGGGCGATGATCGTCACCTCGGCGCGGCGCGCTCCTTGACGCTCGCGCACGCTCTCAGCGATCTTCTGCGCCAGCTGCTCGGCGCGCAGCGCCGTTCCTTCAACGGCGAACTCGCCGATCGCCTCGTTGACAACCTCCTCGAAGCGCGACATGTGAGCGCCCTTCTGCTTTGGCCCAAGGTCAACGAAGCATTCAAGCTGCGCGTGGTAGGACTGCTCGGCGCCTGGCTTGCCGATGCGGATCACCTTCTCAACTCCGGTCACGCCGACGCGAGAGAGCGAGACGTGAATCTCAGGCTTGTAGTTCTGAACGTCGGGCGAGCTGCTTAGAGCTGAAAGTTCCACCTTAGGACCTGCCTTAAGTTGGGGTTGAAGGGAGGGTAGCCCAGCTTCGATCGCGCTTGTGCTATTAATCACATTGTCGATCACGGCTTGGCCGCATTGCTCCGGACTTCTTTGGTTACGAGCGAGGCGAACGAATCGTTCAATCGGATTAGGTCACGTTTCAGTAGGGGAGTTGTGTGGGGAGGGGGGGCCGTCTGGAGAACGGCTCTCGCAATTTCTTAATTGAGGAGCTGTGGAGAGAATGCAGGCAACCAAGAGCGCAGGATTGCTCGCCGATGAGGCCCCAGTCTGGGAGCTGGCCGAGCTGAAGCCACTGATCGTCACCGGGCAGGAGAAGGGTTTCCTGACCGTGGGGCAGATTACGAAATGCTTTGAAGAGGTTGAGGTTTCGAAGGAGCAGGTGCAGGAGCTTCACGGCCACTTGAAGGAGATGGGGATCGATCTCTTGGCCGAAGGCGACGACGGCTCCGGCCCGCCACTGACCGAAGGCGCGCCGAAGCGCAGCAGGAAGGCATCGGGCGCAAAGAACGATGAGATCGACCTGACTGTTGAGCCGAGCCTCGATTCACTGCGCCTCTACCTGCGCTCGATCGGCCGCGTGCCACTACTGAGCGCCGTCGAGGAGGTGTCGCTCGCCAAGCGGATCGAGCGCGGCGACATGAACGCCAAGCAGCACATGGTTGAAGCGAACCTGCGGCTCGTCGTTTCGATCGCCAAGGGCTACCTCGGCCGTGGCCTGACCTTCCTTGACCTGATTCAAGAGGGTTCGCTGGGGCTGATCCGCGCCGTTGAGAAGTTCGACTACCGCCGCGGCTACAAGTTTTCGACCTACGCCACTTGGTGGATCCGCCAGGCCGTCACGCGCGCGATCGCCGACAAGGGGCGGACGATCCGCATTCCCGTCCACATGGTCGAGAAGCTGAACAAGGTCGTTCACGTTGAGCGCCAGCTCGTTCAGTCGCTCGGCCGCGAACCAACGCCGGAGGAGATTGCCGAGGAGCTCGAGTGCAGCACCGAAGATGTGCGTGAGATTCTGCGCGTAAGCCAGCAGCCGATCTCGCTTGAGAAGCCGGTCGGCGACGAGGACGACTCGCAGCTCGGTGATTTTGTCGAGGACGACGGCGTCGTCTCACCGTTCGACCTGACCTCCGATTCGCTGCGACGTGAGAACGTTTACCGCGCGCTGAGCACGCTGCCCGCGCGCGAGCGCGACGTGATCATCATGCGCTTCGGGATCGGCGGCGGCAAGCCTCGAACGCTGGAGGAGGTCGGCCGCGCCTTTGACGTTACGCGCGAGCGAATCCGCCAGATCGAGAACCACACGCTGAAGAAGCTGGAGTCGCTGCCGGAGGCCCAGAAGCTGCGCGACAGCGCCTGAGCTCTACACTTCCGGGCGCTGTGCTCGGCGGGATGTCCGAGTGGTTAAAGGAGACGGGCTGTAAACCCGTTGGCTCTGCCTACGCAGGTTCGAATCCTGCTCCCGCCATCGGTTTGCCCGTGGGCGCTCGTAATCCGCAGTCTTCATAGACGGCCCGCAGCAGCGCGTCGTAGTCGCCGCTTTGAAGGTCGCCGAAGGGGTCGCGCGTGTAGCTAAGCAGCGTGCCGAAGGGGAGCGAGAAGGCGGCACGCATCGCCAGCAAGCGGCGCTGCTCTTCGCTTTGGGCGCTTAGAACCTGCGCGGCAACGTTTAGCTGGCGGATCTTGCGAATCCGTCGCGGCATCGCGCCGATCAGCAGCAGCGCTGATGGGATCAGAAAGGTCAGCCATCCGAGCAGCTGCGCCAGCTGTTCGATCGCCAGCTCACCTTGGCGGCCAGCGGCGACTGCGTTGCCACCTGTCGCCTGGCCTGCGTCGCGCAGCGCGCCGCCCAGGTCGCCGCCGACGAGCGGCACGTTGCCGAGCGCGTCGCCGGCCTGCGTGAACCCGTCGCGGACCGAGTTGCCGGCGTCCTGAACGCCGCGGCCGAGGCTGGCGATGTCGTCAACGGTGTTGTTGACCTTCATTCCCAGCCAAGCGAAGACGACCAGCAGCGCAAGCAGCAGCAGGTCGGCAACGACGGCGCGGGTGCGAAGGGCGGGAACCTCGGGGTAGATGCGCATCGGCCAATTCTGCCCGCTGGCCCGGAGCGCTTGGCCGAGCGGGCGCGATCGACGTGCCTTCAGTACGCTCACCGCTGCCAACCAATCGACTTCCCAGGAGAACAACTAGATGAGCACAGTGATCGAGTTCACAATGCACGCCAACCCCGGCCAGTACGACCACCTGCTTGAGGTGTACTCAGAGTTCGCCGAGTACATGAAGGACAGCCACGAGGGCCTAAAGCAGGTACTGGTAGTCGGCGATCCGGCCAGCGGGCTTGTCCGCGGCATCGGCGTCTTCGAAACGTCGGATCAGGCCGAAGAGGTCAACAGCGAAGAGGTCTTCGCCGACTTCAATTCGAAAGTGACGCCGCTGATCTCAGGCAGTCCGGAACGGATTGAGCTGAACCTCGTCCACACCTTCACGCGCTAGCAAGAGCCTGCAGTGCCGCCGGGCGAAAAGCGTCCGGCGGTGGTGGTTCCCTAGTTCGGTGCCTGAGTTGGATCAGCTGCCAATCGTTGAAGACGCTCGCCGCGACGCGCTATCGGTTGCCTACCCGGATCTCGACAAGTTCGATGACCCAAAGCTGGAGTGGCGCAGGCTTTTCGCTGAGCTGCTCGGGACCTTCTTCCTGGTACTCGTCGCCGCCGGCGGCGGCATGCTCCACGCAGAGGCCAGCGATCAGGTGAGCCTCGCCGCGGCCGTAGTTGCGCCGGGCCTGATGGTGATGGCGATCATCCTCTTCATGGGTTCCGTCTCCGGCGCCCACCTCAACCCGGCCGTTTCGATCGCCTTCGCGCTTAGGCGCGACTTTGCTTGGCGGCGAGTTCCGGGCTACATCGTCGTGCAGCTCGCCGGCGCGACTCTGGCTTGCCTCTTCTTGCGCGCCGTCCTTGGCGACGTTGGCGGCCTTGGCGCTACCGAACCCGGCCCCGGCTACGAGGCGTGGCAGGCGATGCTGATCGAGATGGTCCTCACGCTGGGGCTCGTCAGCACGATCCTTGGCACCTCCTCCGGGGCCCAGAACGTCGGTTCGATCGGCGCGCTGGCCGTCGGTGGCTACATCGCGCTTGCCGGTCTTTGGGCCGCGCCAGTTAGCGGTGCTTCGATGAACCCGGCCCGCTCGTTCGGCCCCGACCTCGTCGGCGGCGGGTTCGCCAACTACTGGGCCTATCTGGCCGGCCCGCTGCTCGGCGCGCTGCTGGCGGTCGCCTTTGCCTTCCTCCTGCGCGGCCGCGGCGGCGGCCCAACGGCGCGGGCCGCAGGCTCAGGGCGACTTACGCCCAGCACCGATGATGGGATTACCGGCGGCAGCGCTGACGGTTAACTGACGCATCGGTCGGGCGCTTTGGTAATGATGGAGCGGTGCTCGCCCTTCGCACTATGAAGTTCGCGGTCCTAGCGACCGTCTTGGCGGTTGCGCTCTCGTCCGGCGTGGCTTTCGCGCGCGTCCAGAGCCTCGTGCCTCAGCAGTCGCTGCGCGGCCTCAAAATCGGAATGCTCGCCAACCAAGTCCGCGCGGTCGCCGGAAACCCAACCAGCAACAAGATCACAAGCCACCCGATCATGGGCAAGACGCGGGTGATGAAGTTCGGTCGCGTTGAGGTGACTTTCCGTGGAATCGGCAAAGCAGCAACGGTCGTCAACCTTTCTACGACGAGCCGCAACGAGCGCACGAGCGGTGGAATTGGCGTTGGATCAAGCGAGCGGGCGCTCGCCGCAAAGCTGGCCGGTGAGCGCTGCCTGACTGAGCTCGGTTACCGCCATTGTTATCTAGGCAAGTGGAAACCAGGCTCGGTCGTGACCGACTTTTCAATCTCCAAGAGCGGCCGCGTAACGCGAATCACGCTCGGCCTTGTGATCGACTGACTCTAAGCGGGCCGATGCCCTGCAAATTGCGCGTGTTAGCGGCCGCAACTGCTATCAACCAATGATGATCAAAACCCGCCTTCCGCTGACCATCCTCCTCTGCGCAGCGTTGCCGCTGCTAATTGCCTGCGGTTCATCGCAGAGCGCAGCCGACAAGGCCGCCGAGCAGGCCGCCAACGAAGAAGCAAACCCGCCGACGATCACCGACGCGACGACGCCCGCGGTAAAGGCGGTCAAGGTTACGCCCGGCCCCGGTGAAGGTGACATCAAAGTTAAGCCCGTGATCCCTCGCCAAAGCGGCGCAGCGCCGAAGGTTCTAATCGTTCAGGACCTGATCGTCGGAACCGGCGCAGAGGCTAAGAGCGGTGACAGCGTGACAGTTCAGTACGTCGGTGTTCTGTTCGCAAACGGCAAAGAGTTCGACAGTTCTTGGAAGGCCGGCAAGCCCTTCACCTTCGACCTTGGCAGTGGCGGCGTAATCGCCGGCTGGGACCAGGGCGTTGAAGGGATGAAGGTTGGTGGCCGCCGTCGCCTGATCATCCCGGGCGACCTCGCTTACGGCGCCGCCGGTTCGCCGCCCACAATCCCTGCCAACGCAGCGCTCGTCTTCGACGTCGACCTTGTGAGCGTCAAGGCAGGTTAAGTGCGCACGCCGGTAGTAGCGGTTTGCGTCGCGCTGTCGCTCTGCTTCGCGGCCAGCGCCAGCGCGGCCACAACGCAGGGCGGGGAGCCGCACACCGTTAAGCCCGAGGGCGGCGCACTCGACCTGATCAGCAGCTCTTTCGGCCAGCGCAGCCGTGAATTGGAGATCGTCTACCGCTCGGCCGAGCCGATCACGCCGCAGCTGCTCGCTGAAGTAAACGGCGGGCAGATCTGCACGATCTTTGAGCAGGCTTCGCTTGCGGCGCGAGCGGTCTGTGTAACGCGAGCAGATGGCAAGTGGCGAATTGTCTCGCGCGGGGCGCGCGTCGAGGGGAGCGTGAGCCAGCCGCGCGAGAGCGAGCTTCGGCTGCGTTTTGAGCCCGCCGAGGCGAAGCTGAAGGTCGGCCTTGCCGACGTTTACGTGAAGGCGACCGCCGCCGGCTGCAGCGCCCAGCAGGCGAAGGCCGCGAAGGTAACTTGGTCGGGCGCGAAGATCATCTCGGCAGCGGTGCTGGCGCTGCCATGCGAACACCGCCTGCCGCGCGTGGGCAACTATCAAGCCCGTGTCTGGGACGTTGCCGTAACCGGCTGCCGCCGCAGTGGAGCCGGGCAGGTAAGTCGCGGGCCGTCCGGCAAGCGGGTTGCGCTTACCTACGACGACGGCCCCTCGACCTACACGCCGGCCTTTCTGCGCGAGCTGCGCAGGCTCGGGGTGCCGGCGACCTTCTTTGTAATCGGGCAGCAGGTGTCGGCTAACGCTGCGCTGGTGCGGTCGATTCTGCGCAGCGGCAGCATGGTCGCCAACCACTCTTGGAGCCACCCCGACATGGGCGCCGGTGGCGCAGCGGCCAGCACACAGCTGCGCGAGGCAAACGCCGCGGTTCGCCGCGCGACCGGCTTCACCCCTTGTCTCTTCCGCCCGCCGTACGGCTCAACCGGCGCCGATCTCGTTAGCCGCGCCAACGCGCAGGGGATGACCTCGGTTCTCTGGAGCGTCGACCCGCTCGATTGGCGCACTCCTGGGACAGGTTCGATTGTCTCCACCGTGCTTCGCCAGGCCAGCGGCGGCGCGATCATCCTCTCCCACGACGGTGGCGGCCCGCGCTCGCAGACGCTCGCCGCTATGCCGCAGATCGTCCGCACACTGAAAGGGCGCGGCTACAAGTTCGTCACGCTTACCGACCTGCTCGGCTATCCCGAGCGGATCAAGCTCGTCAAGTAGCGATGCTGGTCGCTCAGCGCTGAGCCGCTGCCGCTGCCGAGCTACGAGTCTTCCGATACGCCGGAATGCGGCTCTTTGGCACGACGAAAATCTTCTTGCCGGTCATGTAGTTGCCGGAGTCC
>CAJBXY010000210.1 GCA_903959665.1 uncultured Solirubrobacterales bacterium
AGCGAGCGTGCACCAAGGCGTGACCGCTCGCCGCGCCCGCTGCCGGCCGATACGAAGATCGACGATGACGATCTCGATATTCCCGCCTTCCTGAAGTAGCGTCCGGCTAGCGATGGCCGACGGCAGCTACCCGGATCAACTCCGCTACCACCGCGAGCACGGATGGGCGTTGATCGACGGAGAGCACGCCACGCTTGGGATCAGTTGGTTTGCTCAGAACGCGCTCGGCGAGGTCGTTTTCTTTAATCCTCCGGATCTCGGCGCCGCAATCAGCGCCGGCGAGTCCTACGGTGAAGTTGAGTCGCTTAAGGCCGTGAGCGAGCTGATCGCGCCGCTGAGCGGTGAAGTCGTGGAGCTCAACGAGGCGCTGGCGACCGACGCCGAGCTGATCAACGCAGAGCCTTACGGGGCCGGATGGCTGGTGAAGATCCAGCTGTCAGAGAGCGGCGAGGCTGATCTGCTCCTGAGCGCTGACGCCTACGAGGCGACGCTGGCCTGAGTAGCGCAGCTCGAAACCGTCCGCTTCGGCGATAGCCTCGCTCTACATGCGCATCTTCTCTGGCATCCAGCCGACCGGTCGCAAGCACCTCGGTAATTACATCGGAGCGATCCGCCAATACGTCGACGGCCAGGAGCGAGCCGGCGCGCAGAGCGGGCTGGCGATCTTCTGCATCGTCGATCTGCACGCAATCACCGTCGCCTACGACCCGGCCGAACTGCGTGAGCGCACCTACGACACGGCGGCGCTGCTGATCGCCGCAGGGCTCGACCCAGAGCGCTGCATTCTTTTCCGTCAGTCCGATGTGCCGGAGCAGACCGAGCTCTGCTGGCTGCTCTCCTCTGTAACCGCTCATGGCGACCTCAATCGGATGCATCAGTTCAAGGAGAAATCCGAAGTTCAGCGTGAGCTGATCTCTGCCGGTCTGTTCTTCTACCCGGTGCTGCAGGCAGCCGACGTGCTCGCCTATCGCTGCGACGAGGTTCCGGTTGGCGAGGACCAACGCCAACACATCGAATTGATGCGCGACATCGCCGAACGCTTCAACAGCCGTTTCGCCCCCGGCAGCGAAATCCTCGTCACGCCCGAACACCGAATCCCCGAGGTGGGCGCGAGGATCATGGACCTACAAGATCCCGATTCCAAAATGTCAACAACGGCGGCCTCCGAGGAGGGCACGATCTACGTGCTCGACGAGCCTGAGATGATCAAACGGAAGTTCAACAGGGCGGTAACCGACTCCGACGATCCACCGGTGATCGCCTTTGATCCCGACAAGCGCGGCGTTAGCAACCTGCTCGACATTCTCGCGGCCTGCAAAGCGATTTCGCCAGATCAGGCCGCTGCCGAGCTCGCCGACGCCCGCGGCTACGGCGATCTAAAGGCCGCAGTCAGTGACGCTGTGATCGAGATGCTGGCGCCGGTTCGCGAGCGCTACGAGCAGCTCCGAGGCGACGAAACGGCGCTCGAGCAGATTCTGCTGCGCGGCGCCGACCAGGCCCGTGAGATCGCTGCCGTCACTCTCACCGAGGTGCGCGGTGCGATGGGCGTCGGCCCTGTGGTCTGAGCGCAGTGAATCGCCGGCTCGTCACCCTCGTTGGATCGGTCGTTCTGCTCGACACGCTCTTCTACGCCGCACTGGCACCGCTGCTGCCTTCGCTCTCAGAGCAGTTCGGACTAGGCAAAGGCGGCGCCGGCCTGCTGGTCGGGATCTACCCGCTCGGCACCTTCCTCGGCGCGATCCCGGCCGGCTGGGCGACGGCGCGTTTTGGGCCGCGATCTACCGTCCTCGTCTCGCTCGCTGTAATGGCGGCCGCTGCGCTCGTCTTCGCATTCGGTCAGACGATCGAGATGCTTTATGCGGGGCGCTTCCTGCAGGGCCTTGCAGGCGCGGCCTCTTGGACCGCGGGCCTGGCATGGCTGGCGCAAGGCACGAGCCGTGAGCGGCGCGGCGAAGCGCTCGGTTTCGGCATTGGGGCCGGCGTCGTCGGCGCGCAGTTTGGCCCCGTGTTGGGGTCGGTCGCACACCTGATCGGGCGCGGGCCGGCCTTCGCGGCCACCGCACTGGCGGCGATCGTCATCGCCGCCGTCGCTGCGCGCACGCCAGAGCCGCACGTCGCCGAAGAGACGACGCGCGCCTCGCCGCTGGTGCTGCTCCGCAGCAGCCGTTATCTGGTGGCGCTGATGATCTTCATCATCCCGTCGCTGGCCTTCGGCGTAATCGAAGTGCTCGTTCCGCTGAGGCTCAACGTGCTCGGTGCCAGCGCCGAACTGATCGGCTTGATCTTCTTCCTTGCCGGTACGGTCGAAGCGGTTGTCAGCCCGGTCGTCGGGCGACTGAGCGACAGGATCGGTGTGCTGCGAATCGTTCGCGTCGGCCTCTTCCTTGCCGCTGCGCTGCTGCTTTCGCTCTTCTTCCCGACGAGCGTGATCATTCTGGCCTTGGCCTTGATCCTCTGTTCGGCTGCGATTGGGATCCTCTGGGTGCCGGCAGGAAAGCTGATCTCGCTTGCGGCCGAAAATCTCGGCGTAGATCAAGGCTGGGCGTTTGCGATTCAGAACAGCACCTGGTCGCTGGCGATCGGCGCCGGCGCCAGCCTTGGCGGGCTGCTGGCGGCGATCGGCGGCGACCTCCTTGCCTACGGTGCTGCGGCGGCGCTCTGCGCCCTGATTGGCTTGGTTATGTTGGGGCGCCGACCGGCCGCCGCTGTAACTTTTGAGCCGTGATCGCCGCTGAAATTGAGCTTGACCTCGAGCTCTTTACAGGTCCATTCGACCTGCTGCTAACGCTCGTTCTTCGCGAGGAGGTCGACCTGCTCGACCTCGATCTCGCCGAGATCGTCGTCTCCTACATCGACGTGCTCGAGGCCCGCGGTGAGCTCGACCTTGAAATGGCAACCGAGTTCATCGTCCTGATCGCCGCCCTGCTGGAGCTGAAGTCGCGGCTGATGCTGTCGGCCGGCGAAATAGACGAGCTCGGCGAAATGGAGCCCGGTGAGGCGGCTGAGGAGCTGCTCGCCCGGATGCTCGACGCGCGCCGCTACCGCCAAGCCGCCGACCACCTCGCAGAGCTGCTCAGCGAACAGCGCGGCTACCACTACCGGGAGGCGCCACTGCCGGGCTTCATCAAGCAGGTCACGCTCGAGAACGCTGAGAAGGTTTACGCGGCGAGCCAGCTCGGTGAGGCGATCGGCGGGCTGCTTCGAACCCCACCTCAGATCTCGCTCGCCCATCTACGAACATCGTCGGTCACCGTTCCATCGAGGCTCGCGCATCTGCGGAAGATCCTGCTGCGCGGCTCCTGCTCGTTCGACGATGCGGTCGCCGGAGCCGACCGCATGACCGTCGCCGTCACCCTCTTCGCGCTCTTGGAGCTTTACAAGCAGGGTGAGGCAACTTGGGATCAAACGGCGCCATTTGCGCCGATCACGATCGCCGCCGTCGAGGCGCCTCGGCGCCCATACTTGATCGAAGGAGCCGCATGAACCAGCCCGCGAAGATGATCGAAGCGCTGCTCTTCGTTAGCCCGCAGCCGGTCAGCGAGGCCGAGCTCGCTGAGGCGATTGGCTGCGAGCTCGAAGATGTCAGCGCTGGGCTCGAGGAGCTTGCCTCGGCTTGGGCCGAAGGCGAACGGGGGATGGTTCTCAAGAACGTCGCTGGTGGCTACACGCTCGCCAGCGCGCCGGAGAACGATGAGGCAGCGAGGCGGCTGCTGTCGAAGCCACGCACGCCGCCGCTGACGCCGGCTCAGGCTGAGACGCTGGCGATCGTCGCCTACCTGCAGCCGGTTTCGCGGCCGGAGATCACGCGGATCCGCGGCGTCAGCGCCGATTCGGCAAGCGGCACGCTGCTCGAACGCGGGTTGATTGAGGAATCCGGGCGCTCGCAGTTCGGCGCGATCTGTTTTCGCACGACAGATCTTTTTCTGCGCCTATTCGGCCTCAGCTCGATCGGCGAGCTGCCACCGATCTCCGAGTGGGACCCAAGCCCCGAGGAGCAGTCCGATCTGCGTGAGCGTCTGATGGCCGCCGGTGGCGCGCGGCTCGGGGAGGCGCCAACCGCCGACCACGACGAGCCAGCCCAGGAGGCGCTGCCGCAGCTAGATGCGAGCGGTCAGGCCGGCGTCGACGATCAGGCTGAAGCCTCCGACGAATCGGACGGCGATCAGCCGGCCAGCGCTTTCGCAGCGAGCTGACCGCAGGCCGCGGCGATGTCTTGGCCGCGCGTCAGACGCACCGTTGCGCCGATGCCGTTTGCTTCGAGCGTGCTCTGGAAGGCGTCGATCGCCGCCCTCGACGAACCCTCATAGGGGGAGCCGGTCGGGTTGTAAGGGATCAGGTTGATCTTGTAACGCTTCGGGTCGAGCAGCGCTGCCAGTTCGACCGCCTGCTCGTAGCGGTCGTTGACCCCCGCCAGCATCACGTACTCGATGAAGGTCATCCGGCGACGGGCTTCGTAGTGGCGCTCGCATGCGGCCAGAACTTCGGCGATCGGGTAGCGATCGTTGACGGCCATGATCTCGCTGCGCAGTGCGTCGTTGGGTGCGTGCAGCGACAAGGCGAGGCGGATCGGGCGGGACTGCTTGGCAAGGGCATCGATCCCAGGTGCCCAGCCGACCGTTGAGATCGCCGTGCGGCGGCTGGTGATGCCCAGGTCGGGCAGCAGCTCGCAGGCGGCCAGCACGTTGTCGAGGTTCATCATCGGCTCGCCCATACCCATGAAGACGCAATGGTTTACTTCGCCGATACGGCGGAAGTGGAGTGCCTGATCGATGATCTCGGCGGTCGTCAAGTTGCGCCCGAACTTCATTGTGCCGGTCGCGCAGAAGCTGCAGCTCAGGGGGCAGCCGGACTGCGATGAGAGGCAGAGCGAGCGGCGCCCGTCGCGGTAGCTCATCATCACGGCTTCGACGGGGCGGCCATCGTTCGTGCTGAAGAGAACCTTGATCGTGCCGTCTTTTGAGACGGCTTCGTTCTCAACCTTCAGCGTTGAAAACGGAACGGCATCGGCGAGCGTCGCGCGCAGTGGCGCCGGCAGGTCGCTCATCGCCTCCCAGTCGGCCGCGCCGCGCGCCTGCCAAGCCCACGCTTGGTCGAAGCGGTAGCCCGGTTCACCGGCCTGGTCGAGCGTTGTGCGCAGCAGTTCAAGATCCATCGCCCCCTATCGTGGCAGCCAAGACGATGAGACTCGGCAAGTATTTAGCCCACGCAGGAATCGCCTCGCGCCGCGGCAGTGAAGCGCTGGTCGCCAGCGGGCGGATCAGCGTCGACGGGGAGATCGTTTTCGACCCGGCGTTGGACGTCGACTCGACCAACAAGATCCTCTTCGACGGGGAGCGCGTTGGCAGTGGGCCGCAGCTGCGGGTCGTCTACGCGCTGAACAAACCTCCCGGCGTTCTGTCAACCGCCGCCGACACGCACGGCAGGCCAACGGTCGTTGAGATGGTTCGCAGCGGCGCCGCCAGTTCACGTCGGCTCTATCCGGTTGGACGGCTCGACATCGACTCGACCGGGCTGATCCTCTTGACCGACGACGGTGATCTGGCCCATCGGCTAACGCACCCGAGTTTCGAGGTGCCCAAGCGCTACATCGCGCGCGTAAGCGGCGGCGCCCTCAGCGAACGGGCACTCCAAGCCCTCCGTGAGGGGATTGTGTTGGAGGACGGCAAGACGGCGCCGGCGAAGGTCAGGCAGATTGCTGCCGGGCATATCGAGCTAACAATCCACGAAGGGCGCAAGCGTCAGGTCCGACGGATGTGTGAGGCGGTCGGCCACCCGGTTCGCGAACTAAAACGGATCGCCTTTGGATCGCTCGAGCTGGGCCCGCTGGCGGAGGGAAGCTCACGACGACTCAACTTGGCCGAGATTGAATCGTTGCTCGAGCCCACGGATCAGAGCTGAGTGGCATGATTGAGCGTCGATGAACACTTACGGCCTGCGCGGCGCAACAACAGCCGACAGCAACGAGCGAGACGCGATTCTTGGCGCGACCCGTGAGCTGCTCGAAGCGTTGATCGAACGCAACGGACTAAGCCAAGGCGAGATCGTCAGCTGCATTCTCTCAATGACCGACGACCTCAACGCCGAGTTCCCGGCCGTCGCTGCCCGTGAGATGGGGCTTGACCAGGTGCCGCTGCTCTGCGTCCGTGAGATCGCCGTTCCCGGGGCGATGGAGAGAGTAATCCGTGCCTTGGTTCACTACCGCGCTGCCGAGGGGCATCAGGCCCAGCACGTTTACCTGCGCGACGCGCAGAGCCTGCGTAGCGATATCTCCGGCGCTCAGTGACGCAAGCGATCGTCCACTGCGGTCACCGGCCGCGGTGCGGCCGCTAAAGTTGACGCGATGCTAGTCGTGATGAGCCCCGGG
>CAJBXY010000211.1 GCA_903959665.1 uncultured Solirubrobacterales bacterium
AAGAGGGCTAGTGAGAGGAGGGCTGTCTGGAAGGCGCGGAACATTGGCTGACCGTGAGGATGACAAGCGGGGCTGCGACGTAGCGTAGTATTCGGACGATGCGCAAGTTGCTCACGATGCTGACTACAGCCGCGGCTCTCGCTCTTCTCCCCACCGCAGCTTCAGCCCACGTGCAGGTCACTCCGGCCGAGGCCGCGCCCGATGACGCGGTCCTCTTTGAGTTCTTGATGCCCAACGAGCGCGAACAGAGCACGGTCTCCGTAGCACTGAAGATTCCCAATGGCGTGATCCCATTCTCGTTCGAGGCGACGCCTGGCTGGACGCGAACCACTGAGCCTGATGGTTCCGGCGGAGTTGGCGTTGTGCGCTGGAAAGGGCGGCTCGCAAGCGACGGCTTTGTTCGCTTCGCGATGCTGGCCTCAACGCCGCCGACAGCAGGGCCGATTGCTTGGAAGGCTGTACAGACGTACTCCGACGGAGTGAAATCCTCGTGGATCGGCGCCCCCGGTTCCGAGAATCCGGCCCCCGTGACCGAGATCACGAAGACCGCCGCCGCTCAGAACGCGGGAGGCGAAAACAGCTCTGCCGCTCCCGCCAGCTCATCCGCTGAGCAGCCGCAGGCAAGCGGCGGTGGCAGCCAGACGCTCGCAATTGTGCTCGCTGCGGTAGCGCTGCTGCTCGCCGCCGCGGCGCTCGTCGTGGCGCTGCGCGGCAGAAGCAGCAGCTGACGTTCTGCGCGCCCGGGCTCATGATTCTCAACTGCCCTATCGCCGAATCTTGAAGCGGAATGAGCCGCTCTGGTGGTGGCCGTCGGCGGCTACGACCGCCCACGAAGCGCGATAGTTGCCGGCTGGCTGGCCGCCGCGCAGCCTGACGATCACGCGGCGCACGTTGCGTGGGTCGCGGCCGCCCTTCCCGACAGACCAAGTGCCACCGGGCCCTGTAACACGCAGCGTGCCGCGGCGAAGTGGGCCGGAGAAGGTGACGCTTGCCGCTGACAGCGATGAGCGCAGACTCTTTCCTGACCTTGGGCTGGTGCTCGAAACCTCGGTGTGTGCTGCGGCCGTGCCTGCCGAAACCGCCAGCACTGCGCAGGCTGCCGCAAGAGCGGCAACGCTGCTGCGCTTCAAGTGAACTTCTGCCATCTGATTCCTCCTTCGATCTTCTTGGGCGAACCAGCCGGGGCCGGCGCCTTCAGCGCCGGCCCCTAAGCGGTCCACTAGTGAGTTACTTCGTGAGTGTCAGTTCGCCAGCCGCAAAGCGGTCGGCGCCCTTGACTTCAATCCGCACCGGCAGGTCCTTGCCCAGTGCCTTCAGCTTCGCCTTAGCGGCTGCGTTCAGCTGGATCGTCGCGTCAGCCGTGCCTGCGTCACCGATCGTGACGTCAGCGGTGCCGAGCCCGAGGTAGCGGAGCCCTACCTTGCGCGCGCTAGCGTCGGTGACCGTCAGGAAGGCCCGCAGGTGGTAGCCAGCAGGGCCGCTGATCTTTACAGCGACGCCGGAACCGGCCGCCGTCTTGGCGGCGAGCTTGGCGGAGGCAGCCTTGACTGTCAGCACGCGCGACAGGCTCGCCACTTCAGCCGTCAGCTTCGCGACCTCGGCCTGCAGCGGAGCACCGACTGCCGCTGTGACTGCCGCTGTGACTGCCGCTGTCACTTCCGCTGTGACTTCCGCTGCGTATCCGGAGTTCATCGACTGCATCGTCGTCCCGATCTTGTCGGCAGCGGTGTAGACGCCGCCGATACCGGTGCAGGCCGCCGTGAACTCGCCGACAGTTGAGTAGCTGCTGAGGTTGACGCCGGTCTTTGCCAGCACGACCGGAATCCACTTCGTTGGGTCATCTTCCAAACCGGCGCTTGTCTTCTGCCACGGAACGTAGTTGAAGAACGGTTCGCCGCCGGCGGTGTTGGTTGTGATTGTCTGCCAGGCCGTGATCGCCGACGTGCCAGCGGTTGTGCCCCACAGCTGGTCAACGACTCCTG
>CAJBXY010000212.1 GCA_903959665.1 uncultured Solirubrobacterales bacterium
CCGCGGGAGAGTGCGGGCGTACCGGGGCGCGCTGTGCGCAGTGCGAGGTTCTACTTGCGCTTGCGCGCGTCCTGCACTGGGCCGGTGTAGCCCGGTTCGCCGATCTCAATTTCGTCAACTTCCGGCTTCGGCATAAGCAGCATCGTGCGCGGCTCGTTCTTCTTGCGCTTGCAGTCAGAAGGCTGCCCGAGAGAGAAGGGGCCTGAGATCGCCAGAACAGCGGCGTTGGCCGACGAGACCGAGGCCTTTGCGACGGTCAGGATCGGTTCTATCCGCTTGCCGGCGGTGCAGAGCGGCTGCGCGACGGCGAACGTTCCGGTGATGATCCCCGAGGTGTCGCTGTACTTGCCAATGCAGTTAACTCCGTTGCCTGGCAGGTCTCCGTTGCAGGAGAATGCGTCGGCTGCGACAACGCTTCCGTCAGCGAAGAGCGGGACTGTTTCAGTTTCGATCTGCTCAACCTGCTGCGCACCGATGAACAGTGAGTAGCCGGTGATCGCCTGGTCGCAGCGGATCCTGTACTGAGCCTGGTAGAGATCAGGGTCGTCGGGATTAGCGTCGGCGGACTTTATGAAGCCCTTACAGGAGATCTGGTTGTCGTTCACAGCAGCGCGTGACGGCTGAGCGCCGAGCGAGCTGATTAGCGCGAGCGTTCCTGCCACGAGTGCGGCAAGCGCCACACCAATGAGAAACAGGCGACGCGGATTAAGACTTATGTTGTTCAAGAGAACCCTCCGTGGATTTGGTGGCCGCGCCGAATGCCCAGCCTTGGACTAGATGCTGGGGAGAGTGTGAGTGCTGGACGGTGCGCTCGTGTAAACGGGGCGTTGTCTGCGCGTAAAGGTCTTGTGACCGCGCCGATCGGCCACGGGGCGCGGCGTCAGTCGTTTCCAGCGACCGGCGCGTTGGCGAAGACCTTCTTATCGAAGGCCTTTACGGCCGATGTTGCGGCCTTGCCGATTGGGTCAACGCCGAATGCGATCTCGAGCGTCTTTAGCAGCGAGTAGTGGTTGTAGGCCGTCGAGACGGTCGATCCCTGGCCCGCGTAGGGCGAGAGCACTAGAGCACCAACGTTTGCCTTGGCCTCGGTCGGCTTAGAAGCGGCGTGATCACTCGTGATCACGATCATTCCGCCGTCGGCGTAAGCCTGCGACTCAATGATCGACGGCACGATCGTCTTCAGCCATTCGTCGGCCGCGGCGAGCCCACCAACCGCGTTACCACCACAGCTCGCTGTACTTCCGTCGTGGCAGGCGTCGGGCGCTACCAGCGAGAAGGCGGGAGTGTCCTCGAGCTGCGCTAGGTCGGGCGCAAGGCGGTCGAGCCCCACGACGTTGCTCCCGCATTCCGATGACTCGGTAATCGAGCGGAAGTAGACGAACGGGTTGCGCCAGGTCATGTAACCGTCGCCTGGGCGAGGTGCGGCGAACGGATCGTCGGCGCCGGCTTCGGGGGAGCGGCAGCTAGTAACGCCGCTCGCCGGATCATTGCCGATCGCTTCGAAGTAGCCCTTCCAGACGAGCCCTGCGCCTGTCATCTGGTCGGGAAACGTCTTCGTTGTAGGTGGGTATCGGCAGCCGTCGCCGCTAGCGATCCCGGTCTTGGCGTCGACCTTGCCTGGCTTCAGATCGACGAACTTCGGGCAGTTGGTGTTGGTCGTGGCGTTTGGTGGCTGGCCGCTGATCAGTGCCAGCGAGTTCGGCAGGCCAGCGGCCGAGATTGACTTGTAGTTAGAAAGCAGCGTTCCCTTGGCGCGAAGTTCGGTCCCGAGGTAGGAGCTAGCAGCGATCTTCGCTTTCACGCGCGGTGCGCGTGCCGCGGCGGCCTGGCCGTAGATCTCGTCGTAGCTTGGGCCCGAGAGCGTGATTACCCAGGCGTGCTTGATCGGTGCCGCTGAGGTCACCGTCGGCGTCGTAGTACCGCCGCCGCCTCCGCTACCACTATCCGGCGTACTGGGAGCGGGGACGGTCTCGAAGTCGCTGATGCCCGTGTCGACCACTACCTCGTCCGCCGGGGTCGAGGAATCAACGGTTCCGTCGAGTGTGTCGCCGCCGAGCGCAGAATCGGTTGCTGCCTCATCTGCCGAAGCGACTAGCGCTGGCTGGCCAGGTGCGGCGCTGGTGCTGGCGGCCTTTGGTCC
>CAJBXY010000213.1 GCA_903959665.1 uncultured Solirubrobacterales bacterium
CAAGGTCGCAGGTACGACCGAGGGGATCACGGCGCTGCAGATGGACATCAAGATCACGGGAGTGACCTTCGAGATCCTCAAGGACGCTTTGACGCAGGCCAAGGAGGCCCGCCTCAACATCCTCGGTCAGATGGACGCCGTTATCTCAGGCCCGAGCGAAGAGATGTCTCCATACGCGCCGCGGATCATCCAGGTTCAGATCGACCCGTCGCAGATCGGCATGCTGATCGGCAAGGGCGGCGAGACGATTCGTGGGCTCGCAGAAGAGTTCGAATCGCAGATCGACGTCAACGACGAAGGTCAGGTGCTGATCTACTCATCGAACGGTGAGCTCGGCGAGGCACTGCGCGATCGCATCACAACGATGATGAAAGAGGTCGAAGTCGGTGACGAGTTCACCGGCAAGGTCGTCAAGACGACTACCTTCGGCGCCTTCATCGAACTTGCCAAGGGAACGGATGGGCTGCTCCACATCTCGAACGTCTCACCAGGTGAGCGCGTCGAGAATGTTGATGACGTCCTCTCCCGCGGCGATGAGATTCAGGTCCGCGTCGTTGAGGTTGACCGTGAGCGTGGCCGGATTGGCCTGCGCCTCGCAGACGACCCATCGATTGCCGGCAAGAGCGCCGACGAACTGGCTGCGGCCACTTCCGGTGGCGGTGGCGGCGGACAACGCCGTGAGCGCAACGGTGGCGACGGCGGCGGCTCAGACCGTCCCCGCCATCGCCGCGGTGGCCGCGACCGCGACTAAGGGATCGGCATGAGTAGCGACGGACCGGCATCAGCAACCCCGATCAGGGTCGCCGTTGCCGGGGCCGCCGGCCGAATGGGCACGGCGGTCTGCGAAGCAGTTGAGGGCGCCGACGGGATGACGCTCGCCGGGCGCGCTGACCCCGCCTTGGGTACGGCCGTGGCCGAGGTGCTAGCCGACGCTGACGTGCTGGTTGATTTTACGCAGCCTGAAAGCGCGCTCCCAAATGCGCGCGAAGCGGTTGCGGCCGGCGTTCACGTCGTCATTGGAACGACAGGGTTTGACCTCGCAGAGCTGGGCGGACTGAGCGGCGCCAACATTCTCGTCGCGCCGAACTTTGCGATTGGCGCCGTGCTGATGATGCGCTTTGCCGCTGAGGCTGCGGCGCTAATGCCGACGGCAGAGATCGTCGAACTCCACCACGACAAGAAGCTCGATTCGCCGAGCGGCACCGCTGCTCGCACCGCTGAGCTGATGAAGCAGTCGAGCGGTGAAGAGGTTCCTATCCACTCGGTTCGTCTGCCCGGACTCGTCGCCCACCAAGAGGTGATTCTCGGTGGAACGGGGGAGACGCTGACAATTCGCCACGACGCGCTCGACCGTTCTTCCTTTATGCCAGGCGTCTTGCTGGCAATTCGCCGCGTCGGCGACCTGCCTAGCTCGCCAGTCGTCGGTCTTGAGAACTTGCTGTGAGCGCTTCGCTGGGTTCAATCATCACTGCAATCGTCACTCCGTTCGATGCGCAGGGACGCGTCGACGAGAGCGGCTTCGTAGAGCTGCTTGGCTATCTCGCTGCCAACGGCTCCGACGGGTTCGTCGTCTGCGGCACGACGGGGGAGGCGGCGACGCTCTCCGTTGACGAGCACCTTGGACTGATCGAACTGGCGGTCGCCAACAGGCCCGTCGGAACATCAATCATCGCCGGCGCGGGTTCAAACGACACCCGACACGCTGTCGAGATGACTGAGCGCTCAACCGAGCTTGGCGCCGACGCAATTCTTTCCGTGACGCCGTACTACAACCGTCCAAACAGGCGCGGGATTGTCGCGCACTACGAGGAGGTCGTGAAGGCCACCGACAAGCCGATCATTCTTTACAACATCCCAAGCCGCACGGGGACCAACATTCCGAACGAGTTTCTCGCCGAGCTCGCACAGCTCGATCAGATTGAGTTCGTCAAGCAGGCCAACCCCGACGACGTTGCGCAGGTCGATGGGCTCGGGCTGTACGCCGGTAACGACGACATGCTCGCCGAGGTTCTTGAGCTCGGCGGACTCGGCGGGATCCTCGTCGCCAGCCATGTCGTTGGCCCGCAGATGCGGCAGATGGTCGAGCAGCCGGAGCTGCGCACCGAGATAGACGCCAGCTTGGCTGAGATCTATGCCGCGCTTGGCGTCACAACAAACCCAATTCCCGTCAAAGCCGCGCTCTCACTGCTAGGCCTCCCATCGGGTCCGCTGCGCCTCCCGCTCGTCGAGGCAAGCGCAGACGAGCGAGCCGTCGTCGAGGCGGCGCTGAACAACCTTGGATTACTAGAAGGAGATGGCCGCTGATGGCCGATCAAACACTGCGAGTTCTGCCGCTTGGCGGGCTCGGTGAAATTGGAAAGAACATGACCGTCGTCGAGTACGACGGCAAGCTGCTGATCGTCGACTGCGGGGTTCGCTTCCCGACTGCTGAGATGGTCGGCATCGACCTCGTACTACCGGACTTCTCATACCTTGAGGGCCGCGTAGATGAGATCGAAGGGATCGTCATCACGCACGGCCATGAGGACCACCTAGGTGCGCTGCCGTGGATGCTGCGCGAGATGAGCCCGGAAGGCGAGTTGCCACCGCTCTTTGGGGCGCCGCTGACGATGGCGATGGCACGCTCGAAGCTCGACGAACACAAGATCAAGGAGATTGAGATTGACGACGTTCGCCCTGGCGATGAGATCGAGCTTGGGCCGTTCACCGTTGAGCTGATTCAGATGACGCACTCGATCCCTGACGCGATGGCGGTTGCGATCACGACCGATGCCGGAACGATGCTGATCACCGGCGACTACAAGTTTGACCAAACTCCCGTTGATGGCCGCCCGGCTGATTTTGGTCGGCTCGCGCAGCTCGGCGCCGACGGTCTGCTCTTGCTCTGTGGCGACTCGACTAATGCCGACCGCCCCGGCTACTCGGAGAGCGAGGCCGGCGTTGGCCCCCACTTGGAGCAAGCGTTTGCAGCCTGCGAAGGGAGGATCATCGTTACCTGTTTCGCTTCCAACATTCACCGCGTCCAGCAGGTTGTGGATGCCGCCGAAGCGCTTGGCCGCAAGGTCGCGCTGGTCGGGCGCTCAATGGTGAAGAACACGAACATCGGCCGCTCGCTCGGCCACATCGACTTTCCCGAAGGGATGCTCGTCAAGCCGCGCGCTCTCGAGAACCTTCCTGACGACGAGATCGTGATCATCTGCACCGGCTCTCAAGGTGAACCGTTGAGCGCCCTGCGTCGGATGGCCTTCAGCGAACATCGGGAGGTTGAGCTCCGTCGCGGCGACACCGTGATCTTCAGCGCTACTCCGGTCCCAGGCAACGAGCGCGCGGTCTCCGAAACGATCGACCGCCTCTACCACATCGGTTGCACCGTGATGACGCCCCGCGACGCTCCGATTCACGCCTCCGGCCACGGTTACGCAGAGGAAATCAAGTTGATGCTGAACCTAACGAAGCCAAAGTACGTGATGCCTTTCCACGGCGACTTCCAACGGCTGGAACTTCACGGTCGGCTCGCGGAGGCCGTTGGCGTTGAGCCGGAACGGATCTTCAAGGGCGAGAACGGGCTTCCGCTCGAGATCAGCCCGAACGGCGCTCGTTTCGGCGAGCCGGTGTCGTCGGGGATGGTTTTCGTCGACGGCGTCGAGCTTGGCGAGGTCAACGAGGCGCCGCTGCGCGATCGGCGGATGCTGAGCGCCGACGGAATCTTCGTCGTAGTCGCGACGATCTCGGCCGAGGACGGCTCCTCGGTCGCCGAGCCGGAGGTGATCTTCCGCGGCGTTCCTTTCCCCGAGGAAGCCAATCAGCTGCTCGATGAGGTGCGTGCCGGCGTTGAAGCAACGGTTGCCCGCGCGGCAAAGGAGTCGGTCAGCGAGATCGACGTGATCCAAGAGATGCTCCACGATGATCTCGCGGCGCTTGTTTACGATCACCTGCGCCGCCGGCCGATGGTGCTGCCGGTTGTCGTTGAGGTTTAGCCGTGCTCGGCCGACGCTAGCGGCAGCCGCACGGTAAATCTTGCGCCCGGCTGGGCATCTTCAACGCTAACCGAGCCGCCGTGGGATTCGGCGACGGTTCGCACGATCGCCAAACCAAGGCCGGTCGAGCCGCCGTGGTCGCCGGATCGCCGGACGAAGCGCTCGAAGATCCGCGCCCGCTGTTCGGGCGGAATGCCAGGCCCGTCATCGCTGACGGTGAGCAGTGCTTCGCTTCCGTTGCGCTCGGCAACGATCGTCACCTTCGTCGCTGCCGGCGTGTGGCGGATAGCGTTTTCGATCAGGTTCAGCACCAGCCGGTGGAGCTCATCGCCGTCGCCATCGACGATCAGTGGCGCCGTGGCGTCGACGACGAGATCGTGGTCGCCGGCCAGTGCTGACGCTTCGGCTGTCGCTTCGTTGGCGATCAGCGAAAGGTTTACCTTTTGGCGCACCACTGGTTGCTGATCGTCGCTGCGCGCCAGTAGCAGGAGGTCGGCGACGATTCTTCGCATCCGCTGGGAGCTGCGCAGGGCCGACGACGCGGCCTCCTGGCGGTCGCCCTCAAGGCTCTCAGAGAGCAGCTCAAGGTTGGCGAGGATGCTCGTCAGCGGTGTTCGCAGCTCGTGTGAGGCATCGGCGACAAACTCGCGTTGGCGGGCCAGCGCGCCCTCGGTCTCTCCGCGCGACGCCTCGAGCGCCGTGAGCATCTCATCGAAGGTGCGGGCCAGCTCAGCCACCTCATCGTCGGTCGGTGGTTCAGGAACGTGACGGTCAGGGTCGCGCGTGCGAGCGATCTCCTGCGCGGTGGCGGTTAGGTCGGTGATCGGGCGCAGCGAGCGGCGCGCCAGCGCGAGCCCACCAAGCAGCGCCAGCAGCGAACCGCCGATGATGCCCGCGAGCAGCAGCAAGCGGAGCTGGTTAACCGTCCGTCGCAGATCGGCAAGCGGTCTGGCGTATTCGATCCAGACCTGGAAGCGCAGGCCGCCAGCGTTCCCGCTGGCTAGCGAAGCCAAACGGGTTTCGATTAGGTGACCGGCGTTCTCGGTCGTCCCCGCCTCGGTTGGCAGGCCAAGATCCGGTGCGCCGGGGGTTGAGCCACCGCGGACCGGCTCTCGGTTGCCCCAGAAAAGTCGAATCGCAGCGTTGTTCGGGGAGGCGTAAAGCTCCAGCGGCGGGTTGATTCGGAACTCACCCGACGCAGTTGGCGTGATCGTCAAGCGCTCCTCAAGGCGACGGGCGGCGTCGGCCGTATCGCGAACAAAGTCGGCGCGCAATCGCGAGGTCGTCAGCGAGCCGAAGATCGCGGCGAAGGCGCAGAGGATCAGGAACGTCAACCCTGCCGATACCAGAGCAAGGCGCCAGCGGATGCTAATCCGGTCAAACACGCAGCACGTATCCAACGCCGCGCACGGTGTGCAGCAGGCGGGCTTCACCGTCAGCCTCAAGCTTTCGGCGGATGTTGGAGACGAAGACCTCAATCGTGTTCGTGTCAGCGAACGGGTCGTAGCCCCAGACGTCCTCAAGCAGCTGTTGGCGGCTGATAACAACGCGCTGATTGAGCATCATGTACTCGAGCAGTTCGAACTCGCGCTGCGTCAGTTCGACTCGGCGGTCGCCACGCAAGACCTCGTAGCTATCCGGCTTCAGCACGAGATCCTCAAGGCTTAAGGCCGCGGTTCCCCGCGGCGGCCGGCGACGCAGGAGTGAGCGCAGACGGGCCAGTAGCTCGTCGCGCTCAAAAGGCTTGACGAGATAGTCGTCGGCGCCGGCGTCGAGCCCTTCTACCTTCGATTCGGTGGCGTCGCGTGCGGTCAGGACGAGAATCGGAAGATCGCTGCGCTCTCTTAGCCGCCGCGCCACCTCGTTACCGTCGATCAGTGGCAGGCCAAGGTCGAGGATCACAACGTCGGGGTCGAAGCTCACGGCAAGTTCAAGCCCTAGCGCGCCGTCGCCGGCGATCTCGGTCTTGTAGCCGTCAATTCGCAGCATCCGTTGGACGACTTCGGCGATCGCCTCGTCGTCTTCGATGATTAGTACCCGCGCAGCTCGAGAAGACATTGCCTAAGAAGAGTAGGACACTGGATTTACGGGAGCTAAAGGGAGATTGCGGTCGGTGTCGAAGAGGCTAGGCGTAGGAGATTGATCGATGGCCACAGCTAAAACAAAAGCCAAACCGCGCCCCAAGAGCTCGCCAAAGCGAAAGGCGCCCGCGCGTACCGCAACGAAACCGCGCAAACGGCCGCAGAAGAAGGCGTCAAAGCCACTCCAGCTGCCCGAGCTGAGCCAGCGCCAGCGTGACCTTTCGGGGTTGGCGCTCGTCGCGGTCGCCCTATTCATCGCCTTTCCGCTCTACTCTGGCGGCGACGCTGGCATTGGCGGCGCCCAATTCGTTGCCGCGCTGCGCTGGAGCTTTGGCCAGGTCGCCTACATCATCCCGCCGATTCTTGCGCTTGGCGGCTTGGTGCTGATCCTCCGTCCAGTGATCAACCTGCCGCAGTCGCTTCGCGTTGGAGCGCTCTGTCTGCTGCTCGGCGCATCGCTTGCTCTTGCCGCCGGCACGCTCGGCCTCGGCACCGGCACGGGGCGGACGGTGCAGCTCGATCCTGCTTTCTTCGGTGATCGCGGTGGCGCCGTGGGGGACCTGCTCTATCTCGGCAGCGGCACTCTCGTTGGGCCGGTCGGCAGCCACATCTTCGCGCTCTTCCTTTTGCTGGCAGCCGTGCTGCTGATCAGTGGGCTCTCGATCGCCGCGGTTCTTCGCCACGGCGGGAGCGGCCTCTCTGACATCGGCAAGGCGCTGGCGAGCGGGATCGACGCGATCTCCAACAAACGCACGGCGAGCGAACCGATCACCCCGCCCGAGCCCGAAGGCTTCGAGCCAACGGTGCAGCAGCTCGGCGCAGTTGAGTTCTTCGACCTTGACAGCGAGCAGAGCGAACCTCCCCTCGCCGAAGAGCCGACGCTCCCCGAATCGCTGACTCCGCCAGCGCCGCAGCCAACGACTCCTGCGAAGCCGAGCAAGCCAGCGGTTAAAGCGCAGAAGGGCGACTCACCAACTGTCTTCGCGCTTCCTGATTCAAAAATCCTCAAGCTGAGCGCTAAGAAGAACTCCGCTCCTGACACGAGCGATCAAAGTCGCGTCTCCGACGCTCTGCTCGAAGCGCTCCGCCACCACGGGATTGACGCCTCTCTAGTTGGGACGGTCGCCGGCCCGCACATAACGCGCTACGAGCTGCGTCTTGCGCCAGGCGTAAAGATGAACAAGATTGGCGCGCTCAAGGATGACCTCGCTTACGCGCTCGCGGCGACCGACATCCGAATTCTCGCGCCGATCCCCGGAAAGCAGGCGGTTGGGGTTGAGGTGCCAAACCGCACCCGCCTTGAGGTGACGCTCGGCGACGTATTCCAAGAGCTTCCAGCCGACGCCAGTCCGCTCACCGTCTTCCTTGGCAAGGACGTCGGCGGCCGCCCGGTGACCGCCGACCTAGCGCGGATGCCGCACCTTTTGATCGCCGGTACAACCGGAGCCGGTAAGTCGGGCGCCGTCAACGCGATGCTCAGCTCGATTTTGCTGCGCGCCACCCCTGACCAAGTCCGGCTCGTGCTCGTTGACCCAAAGCAGGTCGAGCTGAACCACTACGAGGCGATTCCACACCTGCTAACGCCGGTCATCACGAGCCCGCGGATGGCGGCCAACGCGCTCGGCAATCTCGTCCGTGAAATGGAGTGGCGCTACGGAATCATGGCGGTTGCGAGAACACGTTCTCTCGCAGAGCTCAATAAGCATCGTGTTGACGAAGGCGACGAGCCGCTTCCTTACCTGCTTTGCGTGATCGACGAGCTCGCCGACCTGATGATGGTCGCGCCGGCCGACGTAGAAAACGCGGTTATTCGTTTGGCGCAGAAGGCCCGCGCCGTTGGCATTCACTTGGTTCTCGCTACGCAAAGCCCGCGTGTTGACGTGATCACCGGAATGATCAAAGCGAACGTCCCGTCACGGATCGCGTTTGCCGTTTCGAGCCAGACCGACTCGCGCGTGATCCTTGATCAGAACGGCGCCGAGAGCCTGCTCGGGCAGGGCGACATGCTTTTCTCGCCGGTCGGATCATCAAAGCTTGAGCGGATCCAGGGCGCTTACATCGACGAGCCTCAAATCGCCAAGCTAACCGAGTTCTGGGCGGCTCAAGGCGAGCCCGCGCTGCGTGAAGATCTTCTCGAAGAGGTGGAGGCGCCGAGCGAGGGCGGCTCCGCAGGCAACGATGCCGACGGCTTCGATCCCGATGAAGACCCGATGCTTGGCGAAGCGATTGCGCTCGTCGTCGAGATGGATACCGCTTCAACCTCGATGCTTCAGCGCCGCTTGCGAGTTGGTTACACGCGCGCGGGCCGGCTGATTGACATGCTTGAGCGGCGCTCAATCATCTCCGGGTACGAAGGCTCCAAGCCACGGCAGGTACTGGTTACCGCAGCCGATCTTCCGCGCGTCCTTGCGGCGCTTGAAGGTCCGCAGGCGCAAGAGGACGTAGCGCCCGAGGCCGATGAGGCAACATTGCACGCGGTTTCGCCCGATATTGCCGAAGACTGATTAGCCTCTGGCTATGGCCGATATCGCCAGCCAACTGAGGACGGCTCGAACCGACGCCGGAATTGACATCGCTACCGCTGAGTATGCGACCAAGATTCGCTCGAAGTATCTACGCGCATTGGAGAGCGGGGACTGGGCCGCGCTGCCAGAAGAGACGTCGGCGAAGAGCTTCCTTCGAACCTACGCCGACTACCTCGGCCTCGATGGGCGCGCCATGGTCGAGGTGTTCAAGGCCGGCCAGGTTTCGGTTGGCGACCCTGCCATCTACGCGCCGAAGGCGCCGATCGCTGACCCGCGCCGCGGGCGGAGCTGGCGAACGTGGGTCGTTGTCGCGCTGGTGCTCGTGTTGATCGTCGGGCTGTTCTTGATCGGTACCAACTCCGACGCAGCGCAAGCCGAGGCGCTCGTGCAGGCTTCAGCGCTTGGCGCTGCTCTGTGAGCGCGCGCGCCGGCATTGTCGTCACCGGTACCGAGGTTCTAACCGGCCGCGTCGTCGACCGCAATGGGCCTTGGTGCTCGGAACAGCTGCGAGCGCTTGGCGTCGATCACGAGAGCACTGTCGTCGTCGGCGACCGCCCTGCCGACATTCTTGCCGCGCTCCATTGGCTCGCCGCCGAAGGCTGCTCACTGATCATCACCAGCGGCGGCCTTGGACCGACGGCCGATGACCTAACGGCGACCGTCGTCGGCGAGTTTCAGCGCCGGGAGATGATCGTAGATGCGCCGCTTCATCAGCGAATCACGGCGATCCTTGAACGGCTCACGGCGCGCTGGCCCAGCGTCGACCAGGAATCGATCGCGGCCGGCAACCTCAAACAGGCGACGATTCCGCAAGGTGCAACGATCCTCGAGCCGATTGGGACGGCGCCCGGCCTCGTCGTGCCGCCGCCCGAGGGGAGCGGCGGGCCGACCGTCGTCGTCCTGCCTGGGCCACCGAGCGAGCTGGTCCCGATGTGGGATGCGGCGGCGCAGACGCCTGCGTTTATCGCCGCGACGGAGGGCCGCGTCAAGATAGAACAATCGATGCTCCGACTATTCGGTATTCCCGAGTCGGAGATCGCAGCGACCTTGCGGGCGGCGCAGGCTGAGGGGATTGAGATCGATGAACTTGAGATCACAACCTGCCTGCGGCGCGGCGAGATTGAAATCGTCACCCGCTTCACTCCCGACAAACAGGAGCTCTATGACCGCTTTGCTGAGTTTGTCGCCAGCACTCACGCCGAGACGATCTTTTCGGTCGACGGCACGACGATCGATCAGCAGCTCGCTGCCTTGCTGAGCGGCCCGCCGCTGCGCACGATCGCGCTTGCTGAATCGTGTACCGGCGGCTTGGTGGCGGCGCGTCTGACCGAGATGCCGGGATCTTCGGCTTACATGCGCGGCGCGCTCGTTGTCTACAGCAACGAGGCGAAGTCCAAGCTGGCCGCTGTCGAGCCGGCGATGATCGAGCAGTATGGCGCCGTCAGTGAGGAGGTCGCCGTCGCATTAGCCAGCGGCGCGAGGTCGGTCTTGAACGCCGACGTTGGGGTAGGCATAACCGGCATTGCAGGGCCCGGCGGCGGAACCGAGCAGAAGCCGGTTGGGCTGGTCTGGTGCGCAGTCTCTCTAGCGAGTGGCGAGCTTGCCGTCAGAAAGCTGCAGCTGCCGGGCTCTCGCCAGCTAATTCGCGATCGCACGACGACAGTTGCGTTGCACATGACGAGCCGGTTGCTGCGCGAAAATAGCCTGTAAACGCGCACTTTCTTAGCTCATTTATCGCAATTGCACGCTAGCGCCGCGTTCTTCTGCTGGGTAGCTTCGCTCTTCCGTCCGCACGAGGACCGAACATAAGTTCTCGCCCGATAGAGAGGTCGTACCGACGATGGCAACTCCAGCAACCGACAAGGCAGCAAAAGCACGTGATGACGCCCTCAAGGGCGCGCTCAGCCAGATCGAGAAGCAGTTCGGACAAGGCTCCGTCATGCGGATGGGCGATGAGGGTGCTCAGGTCAAAGTTGACGCGATCCCAACCGGAGCGCTCTCGCTCGACCTCGCACTAGGAATCGGCGGTATGCCTCGGGGCCGCATCGTCGAACTGTTCGGCCCAGAGTCTTCCGGTAAGACGACGCTCGTCTACCACGTAATCGCCGAAGCGCAGAAGCTCGGCGGTGTCTGCGCCTTCATCGACGCCGAGCACTCCATGGACCCGCTCTACGCTCGTCAAATTGGAGTTGACATCGACGAGCTACTCGTCTCGCAGCCCGACTACGGCGAGCAGGCGCTTGAAATCGCCGACATGCTCGTGCGCTCCGGCGCTGTCGACCTTGTTGCCGTCGACTCGGTCGCCGCGCTGACGCCACGCTCGGAGCTTGAAGGCCAGATGGGCGACCAGACGGTCGGCCTGCAGGCGCGGATGATGAGTCAAGCGATGCGCAAGCTCGCCGGCAACCTCAATCGTGCCCAAACTATGTGTCTCTTTACGAACCAGATCCGCGAGAAGATCGGCGTGATGTTCGGTTCACCGGAGACTCAGCCTGGTGGCCGCGCGCTGAAGTTTTACTCCTCGCAGCGGCTCGACATTCGCCGCATTGAGACGATCAAGGATGGGACCGAAGCGGTCGGTAACCGCGTCCGCGTCAAGGTCGTCAAGAATAAGGTCGCCGCGCCGTTCCGCCAGGCCGAATTCGACATCGAGTTCGGTAAGGGGATCTCGACGTCAGGTTGCATACTCGACCTCGGCATCGAGCACGAGATCGTCACGAAGTCAGGTTCGTTCTTCTCTTACGGCGAGGAGCGGATCGGGCAGGGGCGCAACAACGCGAAGGCCTACCTCGACGAGAACCCAAAGATGGCGAAAGAGATCGAAGAGAAGATCTACGCGATCGTTGGCGTCAATGACGACCTGGTAGTCCCGATCGAGCGAGATCCAGACGCCGAAGTGCCGGTTCTGCCGGACGAAGCTGCTGCCGGTGATGAGCCGACTGCAGAGGCCGCTTGAGCATTTGGCTGGCAGCCCGTTAGATCCCGACCAGAGGCTCCAAGACGCGCTCGAGCGCGCCTTCAAGTTCATCGCCAAGCGCGAGCGAACCGTCGCGCAGGTTCGCGGGCGACTCCAGCGGGACGGGGTCGACGAGTCGGCGATCGCGTCGGCTCTCGCTCAGATGGTTTCCGACGGATACCTCAGCGACCAGCGCTTCGCCGCGCTCTATGCGGAGGACCGCCGCGCGCTCGACGGTTGGGGCAACGAGCGGATCATCACCAATCTCCGCGAGGCTGGAATCTCCTCAGAGATCATCGACGCCGTCGTCGGTTCGCGCGACCACGCCGATCAAGTCGATGACGCAATCCGTGTTCTCGATCAGCGGATCGGTGCGAAACCTCAGGACGAGCGCGAGCGCGAGCGGGCGCTCGGAATGCTCGCTCGCCGCGGCTATAGCCTCGAGATCGCCTATGACGCCGTGCGCGCCTTCGAGCGCGGTTAGCGGCGCGCGCGCTAGCCTGCCTGCCTAATGGCTGGCCTCACATACCACCTGACGACCTTCGGTTGCCAGATGAACGAGCACGATTCGCAGCG
>CAJBXY010000214.1 GCA_903959665.1 uncultured Solirubrobacterales bacterium
AGTGCCGTGGCGATGATCACGGTCATCATGGTCCCGATGCTGGCCGGCAGGCTCGGTGGTCTACGAACCGACGTTGTCGTAGCGCTGCGCGCGCAAGCGTTCGCTCTTCGAGGCATGATCGGCGGTATCGACGGCACCAACGCCGCAGGCAAGCTCGTCGGTGCCCGTGGCCGCGTGGCGGCCAGCGGCTGCTACGGCCAGACGCTCGCGTGGTTTGAGCAGATGCTCAGCGACGGCGAAGCCATGCGCTTTGGTTTCCTCGCCCTCCATGGCGCGCTTGACGAGAGGGATCTTGAGCAGCAAGAGCGCGTTGACCAGTTCAAGCGAACTGCCGATCAGCTTCTTATGGCGCTCGCTTCAGCGCTCGAGATCCCTGCATTGCGGCGCAGGATCGGTCCAGCGCTGGAGGCCTTCAACGCCGCCGCTGCTGCCGCTTCTGCTGACGGGCTTGGGCCGCGCAGCGCCGCAGCGCTGGCGCGGACCGAAACCGCAGCCCACAGCCTCAGCCAGTCGGTTTCCGGGCGATGGCCGATCGGCCTTCACTGCCAATTCTCGCGGCGGCTGACCGTGCCGATGGAACCGGTGTCCAAGTTGCTTCACAGGCGAGACCCGGACTCGGTCTTCACGCGCCACGCGATCCGCGTCGCGGGGCTGTTCCTCATCGCCACCGCGATAGCTCAGCTCGACCCGTTGAACCACTCGTATTGGATTCCGCTGACCGTTGCATGGATTACAAAGCCCGACTTCGCCGGCACGACATTGCGCGTAGTTGAAAGGGTTCTCGGCACGCTGATTGGAGTGATCGCCTCGGTCTTGCTGATAGACCTGATCGGCTCGAGCATTCCGTTTGAGGTGGCGATGTTTGCAGCCGGTTCGATGATCACCGTTCTTTTCATCGTCGCCAACTACACGCTCTGCACGGTCGGCGTGACGATCTGGCTGATGGCGGTGCTCGACATCGGCGCCGAGCCAACCGGCGGCAGGGTGCTGCAAACGCTTGCCGCCGGGCTGCTCGTAATTGGTGCCAGCAGAATCTGGCCCACACGGACCTCCAGCCACGCTGGCGCCGGGCTCGCCAACCTGGCTCAAGCGCTGCGCGACTACTGCGCTTCGATCATCGCCCGCGACCGTACCGAGCGCGATCAAACCCGGGCATCAATGCTGGCAGCCAGTCTCAAGGCAACGACGCTGGTCGAAGAGTCCGGCCACGAACCGGGCAGGCATCTGATTCATTACGACTACGCATTGCAGATCGATGAGGATCTGCGGGCCGCGACGGCGATCGCTGCATCGTTCGACGAGCTGGAGGAGATTCAGCTGAGCGCGCAGTTGGCCTCGGGGCAAAGCCAAATCACCGAGCGTTCACTGGCCGACCTCGATGATCTCGCAGCCCGGCTGAGCGCGGTTCAGGCGAGCGGCGTCGTCACGTTTGTCGGCGGCGAACGCCCTGGCGCTACGACCGCCTTTGAGCGCCTCGTAAACAAAGCCGATCACCAGCTCGATGAGCTTGCGCTTTATCGCCAGAGCTTGGCTAAGCGCTAGGCGTTGCCTGCAGGCTCACCGATAGGCAAACCGGTTGGCGCGGTAGGTTCGTGATGCCCATTGGCCGCCCGGCATCGACGCGATTCTCTCCGTGAGTGCTTGAAGAGATGGTGGCAGCTCTGGGAGCCTCGCTGGAATCGCATCGAGGCAGACGAGCGGCGCAAGGAATGACGCCGCCGTCAGGTCGGCAACGCTGAATCGCTGACCAACGAGGAACTCCCTGTCCTCTGTCATCGCGCCGATCTGATCGACTTGGGCGATAACGGTTCGCTCTGGCCAGTCGTCTGATTGGGGCGGCACGTCGAAGTTCTTCCGCATCAGCGGCGCCATCGCCGGTTGCACCAGCCTCAACATTCGTTCGCGCCCGGCCCCGCCCCCTACAGCGAGGAGCTTTGCCGACAGGTCTGGATCCACGAGCAGGTGCTGGTAGACGAGGCTGCGAACGGCTGGCGCGAGGATCGTGTCGAACTGCTGCTGCAGCTCCAGTGCGCGTTCACGCTCCGCAGGATCGTCCGGGATCAGTGGTCGCGCCGGCCAGTGCTGATCGAGCGCCGCGATGATCTCGCTCGAATCGGCAAAAACCTCGTCGCCTATTTGAAGGATCGGGAACGTCTCCGTGCCGGCGAGCCGTTTTGCCACTGCGGCGTGCACCGCTGGCATCGTCGCCCGGCGCGTGTGGGGGATTTGCTTCCAGTCGAGCGCCCAGCGCGCCTTCTCGTTGTAATGAGACATCGCGAGATGCCAGAGCACAGGACGTGGTTCTGCCTCGCTCGTCTCCATCAAGTGAAAACTACAGCTCAGGGCTAGGCCCCTTCCCAAGCCGACGCCCGGATTCGAACCGGGGACCCCTTCATTACGAGTGAAGTGCTCTACCAACTGAGCTACGTCGGCTAGGACCGGCCCGTTGTGCTGGCGAGAGCACCCCGGACCGGAACGGTCGAGGATACCGGGCGCTGCTTCTGCGGTGCGATCTCAGCGCTGCGCTGCGAAGCGCAGCCCGCGGCTTTCCGCTGCCGAGGTGATCGCGGCTGCGAGTGCTGCCGGCTCGGCTCGGCAGGCTCCAAGCTGCTCGGGGCCGAGCAGCAATTCGAAGCCGCCGCCGCTGATTGAGGCGACCACGCAGGGCGTCTGCGCACCACTGGCAGCCGCAACCTCGGGCGAGCGCTCGTCAAGGTGAACAGCCTCGAACGGCACCGGCAGCTCGCCGCTGACACGCTTCCACTCGTCCTTCTCGCGGAAGGTTCCATGCGTGATTTCGCAGAGCGCGCAGTGGGCTCGCCCAATCCGCGCGCCCAGCCAGTAACGCAGTTCGCCGAAGAGCGTTCCGTCGGCGTTGTAGACGCCAACCAGCGAATCGATCTCGATTGAATTTGCCGCCATCTCGCTCTCGTTATAGAGGCTCGCGCCTGTAACCGTTGCCGTAGGGTGGCTCTGTGTCCGCTCCCACGTTTGATCTGCAGTCCCACTCAGTCGCATCGGACGGCGCGCTGCAGCCGGCCGAAGTTGTCGCTGCCGCCCACGCGGCCGGAGTTGAGCTGCTGGCGTTGAGTGATCACGACACGGTTGACGGGCTTGACGAAGCGTTTGAGGCCGCCGCGGCGACCGGCGGCGCGCTAACGCTGGTCAGCGCGGTCGAGATCTCATCGCTCGACGCAAGCGGCAAGGATCTCCACATCCTCGGCTACGGCATCGACCACCACGATCCCGCGCTGCTGGCGCGTCTAGAGCTTTGGCGCGAGGACCGCTGGACGCGGGGCGAGCGGATGGCTGAGGCGATGCGCGAGAACGGCTGGCAGGTGACGCTGCCGGTGCGCGGCGATCAGCCGCTCGGTCGCCCGCACATCGCCGCGGCGATCTTTAATGACCCAGCCAACGCTGATCGCAGCGCCGCTGAAGGGCTGACTAACCCGACCGAACTTCTTGTCGCTTACCTGATCCCTGGCAAGCCCGGCTACCGCGACCGCACGGCGCCGACCGTTGGCCAAGCAGTTGAAGCGATCCATGAGGCCGGCGGCAAGGCAATCTGGGCACATCCCTATTGGGATTTCAAAGAGGCCGACAAGCACGAGGCTGCGCGTGACGCGCTGGAGCGCTTCGCTGCGCTTGGCGGCGACGGGGTGGAGGCATTCTACATCAGTTTTGACGAGGAGCAGACTCGCCGCCTCGTAGAACTGGCTGCCGGGCTCGACATGTTG
>CAJBXY010000215.1 GCA_903959665.1 uncultured Solirubrobacterales bacterium
AGGTGTGCGCGAGAGGTCCCAAGCCATGATCCCTGCGCCGCCGCGGTAGAAGGCGCCGGCCGAGGCGAGCATCCGCCCGTAACGGATCGGCACGAGCCGCTGAACACGCTCAGCTCCCTGGGCTTCAAGGATCGCGAGCGGGTCGGGGCGCTGAGGATCCGGCTCCCACTCACGGTGCGCGGCGCGCGGCACCTGCTTGCGCAGCGACTTGCCGTGCTCGGCGGGGGTCAGCTCGTTGGCTGGCGCCTCGGGCGTCGTTCTCTTCCTCAGCTTCATAGCTGGGAACTCTACGTGACGGCACGCATCCGATCGCCGCTAGGCGGCACCGCCCGCTCCGTCACTCGCACCATCAGGCTGAAGAAAACCAGCAGCGGCATAACCGGCTAGGGGCGGATGCGTCAGCACGCTCAGCGACTGCCGCAATAACGGCACGCGGTTCCTCAACTAGGGCAATCCGGTGACGCTCACTGATACTCCCTACACTGAGCTGACTCCAATGCGCCGACGCTTCAGCCGTAGCCGTTTCACTCGGCCAGCAGGTCAATCGGACCGCACCGCTGCGCCAGCACTTGCGGCTTGCTGCGTGCCGCGAGAGCCAAGCACGCGCCAACGCTCACGGCCGGCGATTGGAACGAGGCGGTCGACCGTTGCCTGACCGCGGGCAGGACCAACCCAGCGACCCGGTGGAGCGTGTAGCGAGTAGCTCGCACGTAGTTTCGCGGCCGCTAGCGATCGCCTTGGCGGGCATCCTTCTGCTCGTCGCGGCGGCCGTTATCTGGATCGTTCTCGCCCAGGCGCAGGACACGATCGGCGGTCGCGGCATCATTCTTCCGGAGTCTGGTTTAGCTGAGGTTCGCGCGCCGCGCGCCGGGGAGGTAGCTGAGCTGCTGGTCGCCCCCGGGAGTATCGTCGCGAAGGGGCAGCGCGTCGCGCGGATCGACTTGCGAGCAAACGGCTGGGATTATGCGACCAGCCCGGTTGCCGGCCAGATCGCCGATGTTCCAACAGGCGAAGGGGTGACTGTTGGAACGGACGACGCGCTGATGTTCGTGGTGCCCAAGGCCAGCAAGCTAGTGCTGATTGCGTACCTTCCGGCCGGCGAGGCGAAGTCTGTGACGCCCGGCATGGACGCTCTGATCTCACCGCAGTACGTCGCCTCCGCGCAGTACGGCGACATGGAGGGCGTCGTCGTCGGCGTGGGGCTCGCGCCAGCCACCAGCGGGCGCCTGCTCGGGCTGCTCGGCGAAAACCCCTCACTGGTGAAGTACTTCATGGACGCCGGGCCGGTGCTTGAGATCAGGATCAGGCCAAAGCCTGATTCCACTTCGCCATCGGGCTTCAAGTGGACGTTCGGGAACGGCCCTCCAGGTCGAATCACGGCCGGCACGCTCGCCGACGTGTCGGTGGTGTTGGACACCCAGCCGGTCCTCGACCAGGTAACCAAGTGACGACGGAGGCCGCGCACGTAAACTCCGTTCTCAGCGCCGCCGGGCGCAATGTGGAGCTACAGCAGACCGAACGCGAGCTTGACGAGCTTGAGGGCCTTGAGCCCGAGGCCGCCGAGACGGTTCTTCTGTCCTCATACGGACTCGACCCGGCCGGCCACCCAAACCCACGTTTCGTCCCCGAGGGTGGAACTGCGGCAGCACTGTGGGCCACCCTCCGCCCCGGTCGTCGGGGTCTAGCTTTCATACTCGTTGCCGCGCTCGCTGGAATCGTGCCCGCGCTCGCAGTGCCGCTTCTGATCCAGCTCTACGTCAACGAGTACCTCGTCGGCGGGGATGTTCAGTGGCGGCCAACGGTGATCGTCGGTGTCATCGCGGCCAGCTTGGTCGCCTTCGCTCTGCGGGCGCTGCAGGTTCGCGTGGCAGCGCGCCTCGCCCAGCGCCTGCTAGGCGAAGGGCAGATGGCTTTCGCATGGCACGTCCTACGCATGCGGGTACCGGATTTAACCGACGCTGGCCCCGGGGCGATTGCCGCTCGCGCTGCCGCGGTCAACCGCTCCGGCTTTCTGGCCGGATTTCTAGTTCCGCTTGCCGCGGTGGGGGCAATCAACGTTTTCGTATTTACGATCGCGATGCTGCTGCTTGATTTCACGATGGGCTTAGTCGGCCTTGGAGTTGCTGCGATATCGATGCTGGCGTCTGCCGCGGTGCTCCGCTGGAGGAGCACAGTCCAGGAGCATGCGACCGCCGAGTCATCTGCCCTCTACGACCTCAGCGCCGAGATCATCGGCGGCATCGATTCGGTTAAGGCTCCAGCCTGGGAAGGTCTGGCTTTCAAGGAGTGGGCGGTCCAGCGGCGGCGTTTAGGGATCGCGGTATCGCGCTTAGGGATCGCGACCCAGTGGACCGGACTGATCCCGATCCTCGCACTCGGCCTCGGCCTCGGCCTCAGCTTGGCGGTCGGTTCCTATGAGGTGGCGGCCGGCACGCTCTCGGTGGGAAACCTTGTTGCCTCGCAGGCCTTTCTGACTCTACTTCTCGGTGGCCTCAGCTCGCTCGTGTGGACCGGCGCGCTGGCGCAGACAACAACCTCCTCAATTGCGCTTTCCCACGAGATGTTGGTTCGCCCGCTCGACCCCGAGGTGGTTTCTCAAGGAACCGAGGCTGATGACGGCGAGCGCTTAGCGGGTGAGGTTCGCGCCGTAAATCTGAGCTTCGGATTCGATCGTCAGCGCCCGCCCTTGATCGACGACCTGGAGCTCCGCATTCCGGCGGGCGCAAGGGTGGCGCTGGTCGGGTCAACCGGCAGCGGTAAGACGACGATCTCCCGCCTGCTGATCGGAGAGCTTCGCCCGTGGTCGGGGATCGTTGAGCTCGACGGCGTTCCACGGCTGGCGGTTGCTCGCGCCAAGCGATCACGCTCAATGGCATATGTTCCCCAAAGCCCAATCCTCTTTCCCGGGTCTGTTCGAGACAACCTAAGCATGTGGGATCCGGCCGTAACGGATGATCAGATCCGCCGAGCAGCGCAGGACGCCTGCATCGACGAAACGATCCTCGCTCGGTCCGGCGGCTTCAACGCTGAGGTTGTCGGGCGCGACGGGGGTTTCAGCGGCGGTGAGCTGCAGCGCCTTGCGATCGCCCGTGCGCTGGCGCGTAACCCATCGGTTCTTGTGCTGGATGAGGCGACAAGCGCCCTCGACCCGATACTGGAGGCGCGTATCGAGGAGAACATCCGCGCCCGCAGATGCTCAGCGATCGTCGTCGCGCACCGGCTGAGCACCGTTCGCGGCGCCGATCAGATCCTCGTCGTCGATAACGGGCAGGTCGTCCAGCGCGGAACATTTGACGAGATTTCCGGCGAGGGCGCGTTCGCGGAGCTTCTACATGCCTGAGAACCCCGTCCTCGACGCTGCTGCCGACGCAATCGCCGGCGCCGGCTCCGCCGCCGCGGCGGGCATCGCAGCAGCGCATTTCGACGACCCCCTAAGCGACGCCTATTCGATCGCTGCGGCGGCAGTCGGGAAGACGATTCACCTGCCGGATCCGCAGGAGCGTCATCGGCTAGCTCCCGGCGACGCCCTGGCCGCCAGTTCGGGGCTGCTCACAGCGCCGCGTGAGCTGGAAGGCCAGTGGTGGAGAACCTCCGCCGATCCGCTGATCCTCAAAAGCGACGGGCAGATCACCGTCTCCCTCCCCGTTCGCGCTGGTTCGGTTCTTGTGACTGCGGCAACGCGCCTGCGGCGGCGGGCCAAACGCTCGACCTGCCGTGGTCTGCCTGCCACGGTGGTTGCGGTGATACCCGATGTTCCGAGCGAAACCGACTGGCTCAGCCTCGTGAAGTGGTCGCTGGGGCGGCGGCGCGGCTCGCTCTGGCTGATCCTCCTGCTCTCACTAATTACCGGCGCCGCAGCGTTTCTTCTGCCGGCCGCCACGGCGGTGATCTTTGGACAGTCGCTGCCAGCCGGCGACGTCTCGCGTACGACCGCGGTCATCGCGGCGTTCCTCGTCGGCACAACCGGCGCCGGCATTGTGATGCTCGGTCGGAATTTCCTGATCGTGAAGGCTCGCGATGACATGGACCGGAGCCTCTCCGAATCAATCACCGCCCATATGATGCGGCTGGCTCCAACGTTCTTCAGGCGACAAACGACCGGGGATGTGCTCAACCGAGTTCTTTCCGTTGAGCAGGCTCGCGCGCAAGTTGACGACTCGACTGTGGGGCTCGTTCTCGCCGGGCTCTTCGGCACCTGCAACCTCATCGTCCTCTTCTTCATCGCCGTCCCCGCGGCGATCGCCGTAACCGCGACGGTCGTGCTGGTGGTCGGGGTCTCACTCTGGCTTCAGCTTCGCGCTCAGGCCACCCTCGTGCAGCTGCTCGAAGAACGAAGCCAAGCGGATGCCTCTCTGATGGACCTAACTCAGGCAATCGTGCCAATCCGGGTAAGCGGCGCCGAAGACCGCGCGCTAGCCCGATGGGCGGCAGTGCAATCACGGGCTCTGGCTTTGTTCACGAAGCGAATGCGGTTCCTCAACGCTTCGGAACCGATCGACATGGTTGCCCCCGTGATCATCTCCGCCGTTCTTGTAGCCGCGATGGGTGGGATCTCCGGGCCGACAGCGGCGGCAACCTTCATGGCGGCATACGCCGCCGTGATCCAGATGTCGGTCGCAGTCGTGATGCTAACCCAGAACCTTGTCGTCCTCACCGGCGCGGGTGCGGTACTGGCACGCGGCGGAGAGCTCGCGGCCGAGCGGCCCGAAGGCCAGCCCAGCGACGTTCCCGCGCGCCCACTTGGCGGAGCGGTTGAGCTTTCAGATGTCGACTTCGGCTACGGCCCGGAGCAGCCGCTGCTGTTCGAGCGGCTGTCGCTGCGAATCGAGAAGGGCGAATTCGTCGCCATCGTCGGCTCGTCTGGTAGCGGCAAGACGACGGTGCTTCGACTGCTGCTGGGGTTCGAAAACCCAATCAAGGGTTCGGTCGCATACGACGGAATCGACCTTGCCGACCTTGACGTTCACTCGGTGCGTCGCCAGATAGGCACGGTGCTGCAGAGCGCACGGCCGTTCGGCAAAACGATCCGAGACTGCGTTGCTGGGCCGCGGCTGCTGGATGACGCTGAAATTTGGAGCCTTCTGGCGATGTCAGGGCTGGAGGGCGACGTGCGCGCGCTGGACGGTGCGCTGGATGCCAAGGTCGGCGCCGATGGTGGAACGCTCTCCGGAGGGCAGAGCCAACGTTTGATGATCGCGCGCGCTTTGGCGGGCGATCCCCAAGTGCTGCTGCTCGACGAGGCAACCAGCGCGCTTGACAATGTCACGCAGCGCATCGTTGTGAAGACGCTGTTGGATCGTCCGGTTACGCGGATCGTCGTCGCCCACCGGCTGAGCACTGTCCAACGCGCCGATCGCGTAATCGTGATGGACCACGGGCGCATTGTCGAGCAGGGCCCTCCAGATGAGCTTGCGGCGGCCGGTGGCAGCTTCGCAGCGCTCGCAAAGAGGCAGGAACTCTGATGCGAAAGGCAACGACGGGGGCGATCACTTTCGGCGTCGTCGCGCCGGCGGCTGCGGCTGCGGTGATTGGCTGGGTTCATCATCACGTCGCCGCCGCCGAGCGTCGCGCGATTTCCGCAAGGGCCGACGCGCCGGCCGCGGAGGCGCTTGTCGTGCTTGGCGCCGAAGCATGGCCAGATGGCCCAAGTGGGCTTCTTCGGCGGCGACTGGATCGTGCGATTGAGCTTTGGACTTCCGGGGCTGCACCGCTGATAGCCATCTCAGGCGGTTGGGACGGCCGCGTCGACGAGATCGACGTGATGCGCGATTACCTCCGCGCGAACGGCGTGCCCGGTCGGGCTATCCGAGATCTGCGCCCTGGCAATACCACGAGGGATTCGCTCTCGGCCGCGCGGGCGGCAGGCTACCGGCGAGTAGTGGTGGTGAGCTGCGGCTTCCACGCTCACCGAATCGAATCTGAAGCGCGGCGTCAGCGGCTCGAAGCCCGCGTACTGGCTCCCGCTCCCTTGGTTGGCAGCGAGGCGACGCGGATCGAGAATGGGTGGCGCCGCACCGAGACACTCGCGAGCATCTGGTACGCGCTCCCTCCGGGCCTTACCGTGGCGCTCGACACCGGCCCCGGTTCGCTCAGGCACACCCTCCCCTCGCTTCTGACCACACCGTCCCGGTGATCGAGGCCGCTCAAGCCGAGTGCCGCGGCCTACTGGCGCAGTTCGCGCGAGAGGCCGGCCGGTCAGCAGCAATCCACGTGCAGGCAGGTGGCACCGAGTTCACCGAGGGTGCCAATGAGGAGATCGCCCGGCCGGCCGCAAGCCTGCTGAAGGTGCCCTTGGCGATGGCGGCCGAGGAGGCGCTGCAGGACGGCTCGCTCCGCTCGCACAACACGGTTGCGGTCTCCGACATCCTTGCCAGGGTTGACGACCCTTCCGCGTTGCGCGTGCTCAGCCTCGACTCACGGCTACCCGTCCCTGACGTGATCGGTCTAACAATTGCCCTTAGCGATCAAGCCTGCGCCGCTTGGTTGCTGGAGGCCGTCGGCATCGCGAGGGTGCGCGCGCTAATTGAGCGAGAGCGCCTCGCGATAGAGGCGCATTGCGACCCGCTTGCCGCAGGCGGCCCGCTAACCGGGACGGCAACGGCAAGCGCTGCGCTGCGCCTGATCGAACTTGCCGATGATCGCTCCCGCTACCCGCTGCTGGCCGCTTCGCTCGAGCAGGTTGTTCAGGCTTCGCGCATCCCGCTCGGCGCGACCGAAGAAGATCTCCGTCTCGCCCACAAGACCGGTTCGCTCAGCGGCGTCGCAAATGACGTCGCGGTAATCGGCTGCGCCGCCGGGTCGGTCCGGCTGGCGTTCCTCTCGGAGGACCAACACGACACGCTGATCACCGGTTACGAGATGGGAATCTGCACGCGCGGAGTGCTCGAGGCCTCGGGGCTGGTAGCCCAAACCTCCGTCAGTCTCGGCTAAAGCGGATACGCCAGCGCGCCCAGCCACCGGCACCGGCACCGCAGAGCGCTAGCGATTTCGCGTGCTCGCCGGAACTTACCGTGGCGCGCGAAACCGGCCTCGGTGCGATCAGCTAAGGAGGGCGGCAGGGCCGATCAGAAGCCGGGTGGCAGGTCGGCGGCGTTTGTCCATTTGCCTTTGCCCCAGAAGCTGCCGGCGCGGCGCTGGACGCACTTGGGCTTGGCGGTGTTTTTTCGGACGGCTGACCGGTAGCGCGACCAGAGCGAGCCGGCTGCTGAGAGCGCCTCGTCGGCCTGAGCCATGCCGGTGACGGTGAAGACTCTCTTGCCAACCGGCAGTTTGCCTGGGTTGTCGCCGAGCATCATTTTGTCGGCGTATGCCTTGAACGGCGGCTTCCAGGTAGTGCCGAAGTCTGCTCCAGCAATCACGAGCGGCCGTGTCGTAGCCGAGGAGAGGATCGCGCACTTGACGATCGACGCCTCATTGATGCCCGGGAACTTCTGAAAGATCATCGCTGCGATTCCGGAGACGACTGGGGCCGAGACCGACGTTCCATCCCACGACATGAACGACTGCCCGTCCGAAGCATCGGGGCCGACCATGTTCTCACCAGGCGCGGCGAGATCAACTACGCCAGCGCCCCAGTTCGTGAACTCTGATGGTTGCCCGTACCAGTTCGCTGAGCCGACACAAATTATGTTGCCGCGGTCGTAGGTGCCGTCCGGCATCTGCAGAACCGACTTTCGCCCACCGTTCTTTGGCCGGCAGGGATAAGGACCGAACGGTGGCTTCGTGATCTCGCTGAGCCGTCCTTGCTGGCGAAGCTCGGCGTTGCGCTGGAGGATGGGGTCTGTTTCTGGACCGTCGTCGAAAACGTTCACTGACTCGTTGCCCGCCGCGGCAACAAAGAGTGTCCTCGTGTTCGTGACCCTTGCGATCGCATCGGCGGCGGCGTCAGGCGCAATCTGGTCGGCGTCGGCGAGCCTTTTGGGACGCGGGTACCCGGGGTCGTTAGGGAAGACGCGACTGCCCCCCCAGTTGAGACTGATATTCACGACTGAGGCATTCAGCGTGTCGGCGGCGTGGGTGACGGCAGCGGCAATAGTCGCCGAACCGTCGGTGGGGACAAGGCCAGTGACGTTCACGGACGAGTTATTCAGCACGCCGGTCATTCCCTCGCGGTTTCCCGGGTCAGCAGCGATGACGCCGGCGACGAAGGTCCCATGCTGCAGCGGGTCAGCAAGCCACTTGCCTGCTGGTCTAGACCTTCTCACGCCGCCGGTCTGTTGAGGGCTCTCGATTATGTCGGCGTAAGCGTTCGCGCGGGAGAGCGTGAATTCGTTTCCGTCGCGCGCGTCAACCTGGTAGGCCCAAGTCTGGGCGGGCGGAGCATTTGCTGGCCTCGCCGAGACCGTGAACTCGTCCATGTCAAGGACGACCGAACTCAGTCTTCCCGCACCCGCCCCGAGCTTCAGCTGCCCACCGTCGAAGACGAACTGCTCACGGTCGTAGACCGGCTTACTGAACGAGATCGAAATGGTTCGCAGCGTGCCGGCTCGCCGGCCCCGGGAAGCGACCTCAACGTCACCGGCCGCCAGACCGAGCTGCTGTCGCAGGTATCCCTGGAGCTGCGCCGGTTCAACATCAGCCGGGATTCCTGTCGCGATTCTTCCCGTGGCCGTCCTCACCGCGAAAGTTCCGCCGTCTGCGTCGATGTTTATCCCAACACTTGTTATCTCCGGAGCAGTGCAGAGATCGGGCAAGCGATTGAGCTGTGTTTCGACTTGGGCGGCAGTCGCATTCACACTGATCGGGCAAGTCTCAAACTTGCC
>CAJBXY010000216.1 GCA_903959665.1 uncultured Solirubrobacterales bacterium
AAGGACCGCGAGATGATCGCCGAAATCCTCGCTCGCCCGAAGAGCGGCCGCCGCGTATCCGAGATCAAGCATGAGCTCGGCACGACAATGAACCGCTACGCCGCCGTTTACCGCGACGAAGCCGGGCTGCAGAGCGCTCACGAGATCATCCGTCGACTCAAGGAAGAGGCGAAGACTGCCTACGTTGACGACAAGGGCGCGGTATTCAACCAAGATGTTCTGGGAGCGGTCGAACTCGATTACATGCTCGACTGCTCGGAGACGATCGTGATGGCAGCCTTGGAGCGGAAGGAATCACGCGGCGCTCAGTTCCGTACCGACTTCCCCGAGCGCAATGATGCTGAGTGGCTCAAGCACATCGACGTTTCGCGCAACGGTGGCGACGCGCCGAAGATCTCCTACTCGGAGGTCACGATCACCGACTGGCAGCCAGAAGCACGAACCTACTAAGACCCCGCACCAGGAAAGAACAATGGCCGAATTCAAGCTCAAGATCCGCCGCTACGACCCCCAGACAGGCGCTGCTCCCTACTGGGACGAGCACACCGTCGAACTCGAGCCACACCGCTCGGTGCTCGAAGGAATCCTCCAAGCCCGCAACGAGAACGACGGTTCAATCGGCGTTCGCTGCTCGTGCCGCTCAGCGATCTGCGGCTCCTGCGGCGTGCGCGTCAACGGCAAGCCTGGCCTCGCCTGCCACACCCACCTTGACGATGCGCTCGCCAGCGCCGGCGAAGACGGCGTGATCGAAGTTGAGCCGATGGGCAACATGCCGATCATCAAGGACCTAATCGTTGACATGGATGCGGTTCACTGGAAGAAGATCCAGCGCGTCACGCCTTGGCTGATCGGCAAGGAGCCGGTACCCGAGCGCGAATACATCGTTTCGCGTGAATCGATGATCGACGTAACCCAGTCGATGGCCTGCATCCAGTGCGGTGCCTGCGTATCCGACTGCCTCTCAATGGAAGTCGACCCGCTCTTCGTCGGCCCGGCGGCGCTGGCCAAGACTTACCGCTTCGTCGGTGACCCGCGCGACGCTGCGCACGAGCAGCGGCTGAAGGATCTCGGCGAGGACAAGCACGGAATCTACGACTGCACCCACTGCTTCAAGTGCATTGAGGCCTGCCCGAAGGGCGTCGCGCCGATGAACCAGATCATGCGCCTTCGCCGGATCGCCGGCAACGACTTCCACATCAAGGACCGCAACAACGGCGAGCGCCACGAGATGGCTTTCGTGAACAACATTGAGAAGAACGGCATCCTCCACGAGGCCGACCTGCTGCCTGATTCATACGGCGGCAAGTTCCACCCGCGCGCGGTGCCGGAGCTGATCTCCAGCCTGCCGATCGTGATGACCGCGCTGCTGCGCGGCAAGATGACGCCGGGCAAGGCGCTGCTGCATCCACACAGCGCGCCCGATGGCGTAAAGAAAATCTACGAAGTCGTCGAAGGGCGCGATCAGCGCAACGAATTCAACCTCTACATCAGCGGCACCGACGCCGACAACGAAGGAACCACGGAAGCCGACGAGGCGATCGAAGCCGCCGAACCAGCGGGGGTCGCACCCGACGGCACCGAAGGTTCGAGCGCATAAGCGAAGGAAAGGGAATCGATGAAAGTTGCCTACTGGCCCGGCTGCGTAAGCCGCGGCTTCACCGCTGAACTGCACGGCTCGATGGCCGCCGTTGCGCCGATGCTAAACATCGAGCTGGTCGAGCTTGACCGCGCCAACTGCTGCGGCGCCGGCGTGATCGCCGAGCACAGCCAGGAACTCGCCGACACGCTCAACGCCCGCACCTTTGCGCTCGCCCAGCAGGAGATCACGCAGGGCGCCGACCTGATGATGAATATC
>CAJBXY010000217.1 GCA_903959665.1 uncultured Solirubrobacterales bacterium
AACAATCGCGAGCAGCGCGTCGCGGTCACAATCGAGCCGCAGAGCAACCACCGTCTGCGTGTTGCCTGATGTGGCGCCCTTGTGCCACAGCTCATTGCGGGAGCGGCTCCAGAGGTGCAGCTCGCCGCTACTTAGCGTCAGTTCGATCGCTTCGGCGTTGGCATAGGCCAGCATCAGGATCTCGCCACTAGCGTCGTCCTGGACAACGACAGGGATTAAGCCACGCTCGTCGTAGCTGATCTCGGTCAACGGAGCCCTGTAACTGCTGCGCCGCGCCGCTCCCGCGGGTTAGCTTGGGGCGCGCGCTCGGCGAGACAATCGGCCCTTAGCGCCGCGCGTCGGCGGGCCCTGCGTGCGCGGTCGCGAGCAAGATCGCTGGGGCGCTCGTCACGACCGTCAACGACGCCGTATGACTCAAGCGTGGCGAACGCTACGAGGCCATCCAGCAGCGAAATGACGGCGCAGCTCGCTCGCTCCGTGGGGTGGGCTGTTTTTGTTGACCAGAACATATGTTCGCAAGGCTAGGAAGTGCGCCGGACGGCTACTTCGCAGCAGCACCGAACCTACATAAGAGGTCGTAATCTACTGGCTTTTTGTTGCACGGTTTCGTGCAGTCGCCGCGACCCGTAGGATCCGCTGCGTGATCCACCTGCGCGTAATCGCTCCAGCGTCACACACCGACGCTGCAGTGGCGCTGTTGGTTGACCACAGATCGGTTGCCAACGTCGTCGTCGTGCGCGGTGCCGCCGTCGACCCAGTTGGCGACATGATCACCTGTGACGTTGCCCCGGAGGACGCGAGCTACATCGTCGGCGACCTTAGACGGATGGGGTTGGTTCAGCTCGGCGCGATCGACATCGATGAGATCGACTCGTCGCTCTCTTTTGCGTCCGACGAGGCGGAGCGCTCAGCCAAGGGCAACTCGGCCGACGCCGTGATCTGGGAGAACGTCGAGTCACGGATCGATAACGAGGGAATGATCAGCGCTGGCATGGTCGCCCTCTTCGCCTTCGCCGGCGTCATCGCCGCCGTCGCAATTCTGATCGATTCATCACCGATTGTTGTCGGCGCAATGGCTCTCTGCCCTGACTTTGGTCCGATCGCAGCCTTCTCGATCGGAGCCGTCCGTCGAAACCCTCGGCACGCGAGGGGCGGGCTGTTCGCGCTGTTGATCGGCTTTGCGGCCGGCATTCTCGCTTCGTTTGTCGCCGTCACGCTGCTCGTCATCTCCGGTGTCGCGCCGGAGTCATTCGACGCTAGCGGCAACACGCTGGCGCAAACAATCGCCGCCCCGAACATCTACTCGGTTGTCGTTGCGGCGTGCGCCGGCGCCGCTGGGATGCTTTCAGTCACGCTCGGCAAGTCCGGCGCGCTGGTCGGGGTCGCCGTTTCGATCACGACGATCCCGGCTGCCGCCGACATCGGCTTAGCGCTCAGCTACAGCGACTGGGAGTCGGTCGAAGGCGCATCGCTGCAGTTGGGCCTCAACATCGTTTCGCTGCTCATAGCGGCGACGCTGATGCTCGCCTTCCAGCGCCGCCGCTTCGATCGCCGCGACAACGTCCGACGGGCGACGGGCTAGCCTTGGCGGAGCGACCGGCAACACGGGACAATCTGGAATCACAATGGAAACATTCGTAATAGAAGGCGGCTCCCCGCTCAGCGGAACGGTCGTCCCCGCCGGCAACAAGAACGGCGCGTTGCCGATCCTCGCCGCTTCGCTGCTGACCAGCGAGGAGATGGTGATCGCCAATGTCCCGAAGATCAGCGACGTTGACTCGATGCTCGAGCTGCTGCAAGGGATCGGCGTTGCGGTCGAGTGGACCGCCGATAACGAGGTGACGCTCTGCGCGAAAGAGGTCGACGGGGAGGCCGAGCTCGACCGCCGCTGCGCCGAGAGGATTCGCGCATCGTTCCTGCTCGCCGGCCCCTTGCTGGCGCGTTTCGGCAGAGCGGCGATGCCGCCGCCCGGCGGCGACGTGATCGGGCGTCGCCGGCTCGACCCGCACCTCGATGCGCTCGGCGCGCTCGGCGCGACGATGACGCACGGCCGAGATATCGTGCTTGAGGCTCCTGCGGGCGGCCTGCGCGCTGCACAGATCTTCATGGACGAGCCGTCGGTGATGGCTACCGAAAACGCTCTGCTGGCAGCCGTTCTGACGCCTGGTGAAACTCTGATCGGCAATGCTGCCAGTGAGCCGCACGTTCAGGATCTGGCGCGGATGCTCAGCAAGATGGGCGCAGATATCCGCGGCATCGGTTCCAACGTAATGACGGTCAGTGGTAGCGACGAGCTCGGGGGCTGCCACCACGCGGTTGGCCCTGACCACATTGAGATCGGCTCATTTATCGCGCTGGCCGGTGTCACCGGCGGCGAGATGCGGATCGTCAACACCGACCCGCCCGATCTTCAGATGATCCGCCTCGTCTTCTCAAAGCTCGGGCTCCACACCGAACTCGAGGGCGGCGACGTAATCGTCCCCGGGGATCAAAAGTTGGTCGCCGCGCGCGACGTCGGTGAATACAAATCGAAGATTCAAGACGGCCCGTGGCCAGCCTTCCCCGCCGACCTGACCTCGATCGCTGTGGCGCTGGCGACGCAGTGCGAGGGATCGGTCCTAATCCACGAGTGGATGTTCGAGAACAGGCTGATCTTCACCGACAAGCTCGTTCTGATGGGCGCCGACATCACGCTCTGCGACCCCCACAGGGCAATAGTCAGCGGGCCCAGCCGGCTCCGTGGCGAGCGCGTCGACTCGCCGGACATCCGTGCCGGAATGGCGATCCTGATCGCCGCGCTTTGCGCCGACGGACATAGTGAGATCGGCAACGTCAGCCAGATCGATCGCGGCTACGAACGGATCGACGAGCGGCTGCGCGAGCTTGGCGCGAAGATTGAGCGGCGCGGCGGCAACGAAGCCGCCTAGAGCCGTCGCGCTACTTCGACGCGGCCGGCGCTAAGTTTGGACTGCCGACGCTCTTTGTTTCGTAGGCGAACATGCTTGTCAGGCCCATCACGAAGAGCAGCTTGCCGTCGAAGATCGCAGGGTTGAACTGGCCCTTCGGGACCGACCAAATAGTCCGGCCGCTGCGTACTGAGAGCGCGGCCGTCTTCTTCTCCAGCGTCGAGTAGAAGACGAGGTCGCCAATTATCTGGATTCCGCCTGAGATTCGGCCACCGGTCGGTTTGCTCCAGCGAACCGCTCCGCTTTTGGCGTTGAGGGCATAGAGCTTGCCGTCGTAGGAGCCGATGTAGACGGTTGGCCCGAGCTTTGGGATGTCGGCTACGGCGGCGGAGGAGTAGACGTAACCTCCGGTTCCTTGCCGCCAGGCCAGCTCACCGTTGCTGGTTGAGAAGGAGTAGACGCTGCTGTTCGTATTGCCGATGTAGACGCGGCCGAACGCGACCGACGCAGTGCCGTAGAACTGACCGCCGCCAAGGCCGAGCGCGCCGCCACCGCCTGAGGTCCAGATCGCTTTTCCATTCTTGGCGCTGATCCCATGGACGGTGCCGCCGTAGTCGCCGAAGAAGAGCTTGCCGTTGGCGTAGGCGAGGCCACCCTTTACTGCGCCGCCAGCGTTGTAGGTCCAGATCGCCTTGCCGGTCTTGGCGCGCAGCGCGTAGACGGTTCCGTTCTCGCTGCCGAAGTAGACAACGCCGCCACGCACGAAGGGCGAGCTTTCGGTTCGGCTGGCGAGATTCTTTGACCAAAGAATCTTCTTCTTCTCTGGATCGACGGCGACGATCCGGCCCTTGTTACTGCCGCGTGTGCCAACGAGGATCGTGCAGTAGGCGATGCCATCGACATAGGCGGGGGAGGACGCGGCGAGATCGCCGAGCTTCTTCTTCCAGTAGACCTCGCCGGTCTGCCGCTTGAGCGCGTACAGCGACGCGTTGTTCTTCAAAAGCAGCAGCGAATCGCCGTCGGCGACTGGAGTGAACTCCAGAAGAACGCTGCCTCGCAGCGACCAGCGGACCTTCTTTGTCGGGCGTAGCGGGCGCGCGAGTGGATAGTTGTGGGTGCGCGCAGCGTCGTAGCCGTAGAACGGCCAGCGGAAGTTGGCGGTGCTCGGTTTCGGGGCGGGCTTTGGCGTCGACGTGGTCTGGAAGGCGACGTCTGGGTTGGAAAGATCGCCAGGGTTGCGGGCGCTGAGGAAGAAGGCGAGCGCGGCAGCCGTCAGCAGGATCGCTGCCACGAGGAGCCCAACGAGGACGCGCCCTTTGCGTGATCGCGGGATCATCAGCAGTATGGAAGCAGCAATGGTGGTCGCCAAGCTTGCAGAGCTGCCCGGAGGGCAGGCCGTGATCGACGCCGTCGGAGGCGACGAGAGCGTCTGGCTGGTCGGCGGAGCAGTCCGCGACTTGATGATTGGGCGCACCCCAACCGAGATCGACCTCGTCGTCGAAGGACCGCTCGATCCGCTCCTCGCGCGCCTCGGCGGCGAAGCCGAGCGGTTCGAGCGCTTCGGCACCGCAACCGTCAATTTGGAAGGAGTGCGGGTCGACCTTGCTTGCGCTCGAACCGAGTCCTACGCTCAGCCGGGCGCGCTGCCGGATGTGGCCGCCGCGAGCATTGATGAGGATCTCGGCCGCCGCGATTTCACGATCAACGCGATCGCTGTGCGCATCAGCGACCCGGTGGTTAAGGCCGATCCGGCGGCGCTCGCCGATCTTCAGTCGGGAACGATCCGCGTGCTCCACGAGAGCTCATTTCTTGACGACCCAACGCGGCTTTGGCGCGGCGCGCGCTATAGCGCGCGGCTCGGCTTCAGCGTCGATCCACAGACAGCGGCACTGGCGGCCGCGGCTACGCCTGGAGCGGTAAGCGGCGAGCGAATTGGCAACGAGCTGATCCTCTCCCTGCTCGAGCCGCAGCCTACCGCCGTCTTCCGCGCAGTCGAAGGGCTCAACCCAGGCGCGCTGCCGGAGGGTTTCTGCGTCGCTCCACCGCAGCTTGAGGAGGCGTTAGAGCTGCTGGGCGACGAAGGGCGCGGCGACCTGTTGACGCTTGCCGCCTGCTGCAAGGGGGTTGAGCTTGACCTGCTGACTCGCTGGCTCGACTACCTCGGTTTTAGCGCCCACGACCGCGAACTCGTGCTGGTCGCCTCCCGCTGGGTGACCGGCGCTCCGCTACGCAGCGCGAAGAGCAGAGCTGCGATAGCTGCTGCGGCGCGCTCGGCGCCGTTGGAGGCGGTCGCGCTGGCCGGCGGCGACAACGCAGCGCTCTGGCTCGACGAGCTGCGCTACGTGCAGCTAGAGATCAGCGGCGATGACCTGCTTACAGCGGGAGCGGAGCCTGGCCCAGCGATCGGCGACGCGCTCGAGCATGCGCTGGCGCTAACGCTCAACGGCGAGGTCGCCGGCCGCGAGCAGCAGCTCGGCGTGGCTCTCGCACACGCCAGGGAGGCTGCTCAGTGAGCGGCGCTGAGGGCTTCGCGCAGGCGCTTGGTGGAAGCTCGTTCAGCGCCGACAGGCTCGGGCTGCGGCTGAAGATTGGGCGCACCGAGATGCTCTTCAGCTCGGCAGCCGCCGGTGACTTCAGCGGCCCTTCCGACGCGGCGGCGACGGCGCTAGAGGCGCTGAGCGGGATTGGCCGGGATCGTTGGGCGCAGGATCAGCAGCTCCACGGTTCGTGCGTGAACGTGATTAGAGCCGGCGATCCGATCGCGCCGTTCACGCGCCCCGCCGACGGTCAGGTAAGCGACCGAGACGACCTGCTCTGCGCCGTCAGGACGGCCGACTGCCTCGCCGTGCTGATCACCGGCCGCAGAGCGTTCGGCGCCGTTCACGCAGGCTGGCGCGGACTCGAGCAAGGCGTTATCGCGGCCGCCGTTGCCGCGCTTCGCGAGCTCGACGACGGGCCGATCAGCGCAGCGATC
>CAJBXY010000218.1 GCA_903959665.1 uncultured Solirubrobacterales bacterium
CCGACGGCGGCAGCGGCAAGTTCAAGACCGTGACGCTGAACACGACCGCCTACGAAGCCGTCTACAACGACGCCGCCGACTTCACGATCGCGGTCACAACTTGGGAAGGGATTCAGGCCAAGCTGATCGGTAAGCCGATGCGCTTCTTCGAGTTCACCGACTACGGCTTCCCGGTTCAGTACTCCTCGGTGATCGAATCGAGCAATAAATACTTGAATGCGAACCCGGAAACGGCGAAGAAGTTCCTTTCCGCGACGCAGAAGGGCTACCAGTACGCGCAGGACAATCCGGTCGAGGCGGCAAAGCTGCTCGTCAAAGCGAACCCGCAGACGATCAAGGACGCAAAGCTCGCCAGAGAGAGCGCGGTGCTGCTCGCCAGCGACGGCTACTACAAGGGCGCGGGCGGCAAGATCGGCCCGGTCGACCCGGAGATCTGGGAGAAGTACGGCAGTTTCCTCTACTCCTCCAAACTCTTGACCGGACAGAACGGCAAGCCGCTTGCCAGCGAGCCGGACTGGTCGAAGTTCTACACCAACGACTACCTACCCGGCAGCTAACAAACGAGCTGGAATGGCGATCGAAGTTGGAGAGCTGGCGGCGAGGATCAGCAAGCTGCCACCGCTGGCCGGTTCGACGCGCGTAATCGCAATCGATGGGCCTGCAGGCTCGGGAAAGACGACGCTCGCCGCGCGGCTCGGCGAGCAGCTGGCTGGATCGTTCGTTCTCAACACCGACCAGCTCTACCACGGCTGGGACGGGCTGGCGGAAGGCTCGCGGCGGCTCGTCGATGACGTTTTGCGTCCGCTTAGCGAAGGCGAGGTCGCCACAGTTCGGCCATGGGATTGGAGCGCCGGCAAAGAAGCTGAGCCGCGCGCGGTGCCGAGCTGCGAAACGCTGATCGTCGACGGCGCCGGCTGCGGCAGCCGCGCGGCGGCGGAGTTCCTGAGCATGATCATCTGGCTCGACGCCGAGCCGGAAGTGCGCCAGCGGCGGGCACTGGACCGTGACGGCGAGATGTTCGCGCCGCACTGGGAGCGCTGGGCGGGGCAGGAGCGCCGGCTCTTCGAGCTGGAGCAGACGCGCGAGCGCGCCGACCTGATCATCCTCACCGACACCGATCCGCCACAATCAAGTTGATGAAGATCAACGCTGCCGCCTCGCTTCGCGCGGGCATCATTCAGCTCGTCGCCGTCGCCGTGCTGGCGCTGATCAGCCGCCTGCTGCTGCCGCACTCGGCGTTCGAGAGCTTTGGCTGGCTGATCGGGCCGCTCGCGTGGATGCTTGCGGCGACGATTACTGCGCTCGCGGTCCAGCTGCCGCTTCCTCCCTCATGGCTTGGCGCGGTGCTCGCCGGCATCCCCAGCGCGATCGCGACGCTACTCGGCGCGCACTGGCTTGGGGCGCTAATCGCAATTGTTTGCTTCGCGCTCTGGTGCGGAGGGCTCTCGGCGCGTAGGATCAAAGCCTGATGGATCTTGGAATCGAAGGGCGCGTAGCGCTCGTCACCGGAGCATCGAAGGGACTCGGCCTCGCCGTGGCGAAGACGCTGGCGGCCGAAGGCGCGAAGGTCGCGATCACCTCACGCGATGAGGAGAACATCCAGAAGGCCGCCAAGCAGATCGGCGCGACCGGCTTTGCTCACGACAGCGGCAACCTTGAAGGGATCCCAGTTCTCGTCCATGAGATCGAGCACTTCCTCGGCCCGATCGACATTCTTGTAACCAACACAGGCGGCCCGCCGCTCGACCCGAACGCGCTCGGCTTCAGCGACCAGCAGTGGCACGACGCCTATGAAGACCTGGTCCTCTCACCGCTGAAGTTCATCGAGGCAGTGATGCCAAACATGCGCTCACGGAGCTGGGGCCGGATTGTCAACGTCGGTTCGACGACGATCCGCGAACCGGCAGCCGGCCTGATGCTCAGCAACGC
>CAJBXY010000219.1 GCA_903959665.1 uncultured Solirubrobacterales bacterium
GCGATGGGCCCTGGTCTCGGTTGGATCGGTGGCTGGGCGATCATCGTTGCCGACGTGATTGTGATGGCCAACCTCGCGCAGATCGCCGGCCTCTACCTCTTCCTTCTGATCGGCATCGACGCGCCGTCAACGATTGCCGTCACCGCGGTCGGGGTTCTCTTCATCGCCGGGATGACGTGGATCTGCGTTATTGGGATTGAACTGAACGCGAAGACGCAGGTCGGGCTGCTCGCCGCTGAGCTGATTACGCTCGCAATCTTTGCCGTCGTAGCGCTCGTTCGCGTCTACGCAGGCGACGCCCCAGCGGGCTCTGTCAAGCCGTCGCTTGAGTGGTTCAATCCCGCCGGCATCGGCTCGGTCACGGCGCTAACGAGCGGCGTCTTGCTCGCGGTCTTCATCTACTGGGGTTGGGACACGACCGTCACCGTCAACGAGGAGACGGAGGACTCGGCAGAGACGCCGGGGCGGGCAGCAATCGTTTCGGTCTTCGTCTTGGTCTTCACCTACGTGATCGTGACCGTCGCGGCGATCGCCTTTGGCGGGCCCGCGTTCCTCGCCAACGATGAGAGCGGCGACGTGCTCGGCGTCTTGGCCAACGCCGTTTTCGGCAGTGACCTGCTCGGCAAGATTGTGATCATCGCGGTGCTCAGCTCGGCGGCGGCGTCCTGCCAGACGACGATTCTCCCAACCGCGCGAACCGCTCTTTCAATGGCGCGCGCCAAGGCGCTGCCTGCGAAGCTCGGGGAAGTCAATCCGCAGTACATGACGCCAGCTTTCGCGACCTGGCTAATGGGGATCGTTTCGGTTGTTTGGTACGTCGGACTGACACTAATTTCTGAGAACATGCTGTTCGACGCGATCGCCGCGCTAGGTCTGATGATCGCCTTCTACTACGGCCTCACCGGCTACGCCTGCGCTATCTACTACCGGCGCCAGCTATTTAAGAGCGCGCGAAACTTCTTCTTCATCGGCGTCGCGCCGGTACTCGGCGGGTTGATGCTGACGGCGATCTTCATCAAGTCCTGTTTCGACCTCTCCGACCCGGCAAACTCTTCCTCCGGTCAGTCATGGCTTGGCTTCGGCCCTCCGCTGGTGATTGGGCTCGGCTTCCTGCTGATGGGTGTCGTGCTGATGATCGCTTGGCGGATCGGCGGTCACCCTGAGTTCTTCGGACGCAAATTAGAGGTCGCAGACCCCGCGCTAGTTGCGCGCTCACCGGCAGGAGGTGCCTGAAGTGCCTAACAAGATCATCACCGGATATGACGGCAGCGACGGTGGCAAGGTTGCGCTAGAAGAGGCCATCAAACTCTCCAACGAGATTGGCGGCGACGTGACCGTCCTCTTTGCCTACGAGAAGGTCGTTGTCGGCGGCGAGTCGCATGACCTCGATGAAGCTGTCGAGGCAATCGGCGAGCGGGTTCTTGCCGATGCGGTAGCGATCGGGCGCGCGGCTGGCGCCGAGCTCACAACCGAGTACATCGAGGGCCCCGCAGCGCAGACGCTGGCTACCGTTGCCGAGCGGGAAGGGGCGCGCTACATAGTTGTCGGTGGCAGTGGCGAAGCACCGCTGAAGGCCTGGGTTCTTGGTTCGACTGCGAATAAGCTCTTGGCTCTTGCGCCGTGCCCGGTAGTGGTTGTCCGCGCGCAGTAGTCGGTAGCCGTTATTGTTTGGCCGGTACCGACGAGAGGGGGGGGTGCGGTGAGCGAAACGGACGTATCGCTACGAGGGCTAACGAAGCGCTTTGGCGAGATGGTCGCCGTCGACAACCTCGACCTTGACATTCCTCGCGGCGGCTTCTTCGCCCTGCTTGGACCTTCTGGCTGCGGCAAGACGACAACGCTGCGGATGATCGGTGGCTTCGAGGAGCCGACCGCCGGAACGATCGAGCTGGCCGGCAAGGAGATAACCCAGCAGCCGCCACACAAGCGCGACGTCAACACCGTCTTCCAAAGCTACGCGCTCTTTCCGCACATGACCGTCGCCGAGAACGTCGCCTTCGGATTGGAGCGAAAGAAGGTCGACAAGGCCGAGCGCAAAACTCGCGTCGCTGAAGCCCTTGAGCTCGTTGAGCTTGGCTCGCTCGCTTCGCGGCGGCCGACGCAGATGTCCGGAGGTCAGCAGCAGCGCGTTGCCCTCGCGCGCGCGCTCGTCAACCGGCCGCGCGCGCTGCTGCTCGACGAGCCGCTCGGCGCGCTCGACCTGCGCCTGCGCAAGCAGTTGCAGCTCGAGCTGAGCCAGATCCAGCGCGACGTCGGGATCACCTTCATCCACGTCACGCACGATCAGGAAGAGGCGATGACGATGGCCGACACGATCGCCGTGATGCGCGATGGGCGGATCGATCAGCTCGGTTCAGCGACGGATCTTTACGACCACCCGCGGACCGCCTTTGTCGCCAACTTTCTGGGCAACTCAAATTTGATAAATGCCGACGTCGTATCGAACTCAGGCGCGTTCGCTGAAGTTGACGCCGACGGTGGGGCGCGGTTGAAGGTTCCGTCCGAGCCAGTCGCGGCTGCGGGGTCGGCGCAGATTCGGATCGGGGTTAGGCCGGAGAAGATGACGCTCGATGCAGCCAACGGCAAGGCTCAGCAGGGCGAGTCCAATGCGCTGCTCGGGCACATCGTCGACGCCGCCTACATCGGCTTGGCGACCCAATATGTAGTCCACACCGACGGCGGAGCTGACCTTCAAGTTTTTGTTCAGAACAGTGCCAACGGGACGAGCGCTTTAGAAGAGGGCGACCGGGTTGTCGTCGGCTGGGATCCAGAACACACATTTGTTGTCGAAAGGGAGGAACCAAATGCCGGATGAATCACTAGACCATTTCTTCGATCGACTCGTCAGCGGCGAGCCGATCTCAAGGCGCTCAGTGCTGCGCAAGATGGCTGCCAGCGGCATTGCCGTCGGCGGAGCCAGCGCCTTCCTCGCAGCCTGCGGCGGTGTCGAAGGGACCAGCTCAGATAACGGTAAGGCCGACACCAGCAACGTCAACCATCCAAAAGCACCGATTGGCACGCTCGTCTTCTCGAACTGGCCGCTCTACATCGACGAGAAGGTCATCCC
>CAJBXY010000220.1 GCA_903959665.1 uncultured Solirubrobacterales bacterium
CAGCGAACACCGCTCACTCGCTCAATCTGGTGCCGGTGATCGTCACGCGCGAAGGGCTGAAGCTGCGCTCCGGCGGGATTCTCGCCGACGTCGCGCCGACGCTGCTTCAGCTGCTGGGAATTAGTCAGCCGGACGAGATGACCGGAAGCTCGTTGATCGACGATTAGTCGTTGGCGCGCGGATTTATCAGCGGCGTCAGCTTCAGCTCAATCGAACCGCGATGCTGCTCGTACTGCTGCGGTAGCTGCAGCGTGAAGCCGAGCTGTTCGAGCGGCTCGTCGACGGTGAAACCGATGTCGCGGCTGGCGACCTCGAAGAGCACGCCGCTCGGCTCGCGGAAGTAGATCGAGTGGAAGTACTGGCGGTCGATGATCCCTGTCGGCTGGGCGCCGGCGCCATTGGCCTGGGCGATGCAGGCGTCAAGCTCAGCGTCGTCGGCGGCCGACCAGGCTACGTGGTGAACGGTGCCGGCGCCGGGCCGGGCGCTGTCGAGCGGTGGTTCGTCGTAGCTGAGCGTGGCGCTCCGCTGATCGCCCCCCAGCAGCCAGCTGCTGCCGTCGCCGTCGGCAGCGAACCCGAGCGCTGTGAGCAACTCCGCGCTTGCCTGCGGCTGCTGCGCGTAGGCGCGCACTCCACCGAAGCCGCGCAGCGCAAACTCGGCCGGGATCTCGCCTGAGTCAGCGCACAGCGGCGCGTCATCGCTGTCATCGATGACCAGTTGGTAAGTCAACCCTTCGGGGTCGCAGAAGGTCAACAGGTCGCCTTCGTGGAGGACCGACATCTCGGCCTCGCGCAGCCTCGCCTTCCAGAACTCGAGCGCCTCGGCTGAGCCGACGCGCCAGATGATCGTGTGCACCATTCCTGCTCCCGGCAGGCCGGGAGGCGCGCCCGGGTATTCAAAGAAGGTCAGCGCTGCGCCGGGGCTTCCAGCTTCGTCTGCGAAGTAGAGATGGTAGGCCGAAGGCTCGTCAAAGTTGACTGTCTGCTTGACCAGCCGCAGCCCCATCACTCCTGCGTAGAAATCAACGTTGGCGTTTGCGTCGCCGGTCACGGCAGTGATGTGGTGAATCCCTTCCAGCGCCATCAATCGAGCCTACCGGGGACGCCGCTAACACGACTTCAGCTTGCCTCTATCGGTGGCGCTCATTGCTACCGTAATGGTGTTCGCGGGAACCTCCCATCGTGGCCAGCCTAAGCTCACCAGCAACGCTTGATCGCACCCTCTCCAGCCGCGAGGTACTCGCTTGGCGGGGGATGCTCCGCACGCACGCCGCGGCCACCAAGCAGCTTGACGCTGAGCTCCTCAGCTCGCACGCAATCTCACTTAGTTCCTACGAGGTGCTGCTCCACCTCGATGGCGCCGAAGATGGGCAGATGCGGATGTGTGAGCTCGCTGAGCTGGCGACCCTTAGCCGTAGCGGACTGACGCGCCTGGTTGACAGGCTCGCGCGCGAAGAGCTGCTCGTTCGCCAATCCTGCCCGAGCGACGCGCGCGGCTCCTACGCGAGCCTTACGATTGCCGGCCGCGAGCGGCTGGTTGAAGCGCGCCCCACCCACATCGAAGGCGTTAGGCGCGTATTTCTCAGTCACCTCAGCGCCGCCGAGCAGCAGGCATTGGCCGAGTGCTGGGCCAAGCTTCTGCCGGCGTCGGAGCTCGAGGCTGGCCCTGCCTGCTCTGAATCAACCGGATGAGCAGCTTCGGCCTTTTCATCCTCTGCCTGCTGGTGCCGCTCGCCTTCGGCATGTGGGCTCAGCACAAGGTCAAGAGCACCTTCCGTCGCTACGCAGAGGTTCCCGAGGACAGCGGAATGAGCGGCGCCCAGATTGCCGAGCGAATCCTGATTGCCAACGGGCTCACCGACGTTCCCGTGCGCTCGGTTCCCGGCTGGTTCACCGACCATTACGACCCACGGACGCGCAGCGTTCACCTTTCTGAACCGGTCTTCGGCGGCACTTCGATCAGCTCCACGGCGGTCGCCGCGCACGAGGTTGGCCACGCGATCCAGCACGCCAAGGCCTACACGCCGATGACGATCCGTTCGGCGCTCTGGCCGGTTACCGCCTTCGCTTCGAGCACTTGGATGATTCTGCTTTTCGGCGGCGCGATCCTCGGCTTCCTCGGCCTGATCTATCTCGCTGTGGCGCTTTACGCGGCGGTCGTGATCTTTCAGTTCGTAACGCTGCCGGTCGAGTTCGACGCATCGCGGCGGGCAGCGGTCCAGCTAAAAGAGCTTGGGATCGCGAACGCCGACGAAAGCGAAGGGGTTAGCCGAGTGCTGCGCGCTGCCGCGATGACCTACGTCGCCGGCGCACTGGCCGCGCTTTCGCAGCTGATCTACTTCGCAACCGTCTTCCTCGGCAACCGCCAATAGCGCCAGCGCCGTAGGATCGCTGGTCGTAGATGACCAATGCGCTCGAGATTCTCGCTACCGACCCTGGCTCGCGCGCGCGCGCCGGCAAGCTGCGCACCGCCCACGGTGACGTCCGCACGCCGGCCTTCGTTCCGCTGGCGACGAAGGCGAGCGTCCGCGGGCTGCTGCCGGCCGAGGTTTCCGAGCTCGGTTACGACATCGTCCTGGGCAACACCTTCCACCTCCACCTCAACCCCGGCGACGAGCGGATCGCGGCGCTCGGGGGGCTTCATCAATTCATGCGCTGGGACAAGCCGATCATCACCGACTCCGGCGGCTTCCAAGTCTTTTCGATGGGGCACGGCACCGTTGCCGACGAGATAAAGGGGCGCGCACCGAGCGGGCCTGACCGCGCCGGCAAGGTGCTCGGAATCGAGGAGGACGGCGTTCGCTACCGCTCCTACGTTGACGGTTCGACGCGCTTCATGGCGCCGGAGGATTCGATGCGCATTCAGGCCAACCTTGGCTCTGACATCGCGCTTGTCTTCGACGAGTGCACGCCATTTAACGTGGAGCGCGAATACACCGCCCGTTCGACCGAGCGCTCACACCGCTGGCTCGACCGTTGCCTCAGCTGGAAGGCTGAGAACGGCTCGCCCGATCAGCTCGTGTACGGAATTGTCCAAGGCGGCGTGTACGAGGAGTTGCGCCGCGACTCAACCGAACAGATTGCCGCCCGCGCCTGCGATGGAATAGCGATCGGCGGCTCGCTTGGCGAACACAAAGAGCAGATGTACGAGGTTGTTGGTTGGGCAACCGACACGCTTCACAAGGCCGGTGACCTGCGCCCGCGCCACCTGCTTGGAATCGGCGAGGTTGATGATCTGATCGAAGGGGTCGAGATCGGCATCGACACATTCGACTGTGTGATGCCCACGCGGCTCGGTCGCCATGGCGTGGCGCTGGTTCCCGACCCGCTGAACCGCTGGCGCGTAGATCTAACGACGGCGAAGTGGTCCGACAGCGACGAGCCGCTGATGGAAGGCTGCCCTTGCCCGGCCTGCGCCGTTGGCTACAGCCGCGGCTACCTGCGCTACATGACGAAGGCCCGCGAACTGACTGCGATGCGCCTGCTGACCGTCCACAACCTGGCCTTTCTCTCGCGCGTGATGGCGCGGCTTCGCGAGGCGATTCTGGCCGGCGATTTCGCGACCGTCGCCGCCGAGCTGCGCGCCGGCGCGGCGCCCTAACGGCCTCTACTTGGTGTTCTGGCGGATCAGCTGCTGCATCTGCGCAGCGGTTTGATCGACCTGCTGGTAGACGACCTGGCGCAGGCGCACGCTGTCGCTTGAGCTGCTGCCGGTGATGTAGACGAACGCTGCCGCGCCAACGGCCAAGGCCAGCAGCAGCACGATCGTTGGGCCGACCCAGCCGCGCTTGCGGCGTGGCTGCGCTGCGACGCCTGCAGCCGCAGGCGCTGCCTGGCGGGCCGGCATCCGCGGCTCGCGGCGCTGGACGGTCGTTGCCGGCTGGTCACCGGTTGCCTGCGAAACCGTCGTCGCCGCAGTGCGCGGCGTGCTGACCGAGGTGGCAGCGGTCTCCGGGGCGACCCCGCGGGCGCCGTCGGAGAGCGCCAGCCGCAGCTCCTCGGCTGTCTCGTAGCGCGCTTCCGGCTCCAACTCCAAAGCTCGGTCTACGGCTGCTGCGAGCTCCGGGCCGACGTCGGGATTGAGTTCGCTCAGCAGCGGCGGCGCTTCACGCTGCTGCTTCAAAGCAAGCTCGGTGATCGACTGCGCCTCGTAGGGCAGGCGGCCGGAGAGGAACTGGTAGCAGACGACGCCGAGCGCGTAAATGTCGGAGCGCGGGTTTGAGCCGTGGCCGCTGGCCTGCTCTGGTGAAAGGTAGGCAGCGGTGCCGAGCACCGAACCGACCTGCGTGATCGACGACTCTTCGCTGAGCGCTTTTGCGATCCCGAAGTCGGCCAGCTTCACTACGCCGTCACGCGAGCGCAACAAGTTCCCTGGCTTGACGTCGCGGTGGATAACGCCGCTCCGGTGGGCGTAGTCGAGGCCGCGGCAGGCCTGCGAGAGAATGCCAACCGCTTCGGGCACGTCGAGCATTCCTTCGGCGGCGAGAATCTCAGCGCCCGAGTTGCCTTCGACGTACTCCATCACGATGTATTGGCGGCCGCTCTCTTCGTCGAGCCCAAAGTCGTAGACCTGAACAATGTTCGGGTGAACGAGCCGCGCCGCCGAGAGCGCTTCGCGCCGAAAACGCGTCACGAACTGCTCATCATCGGCGAGGTGTTCGGCCAGCAGCTTGATCGCAACCTGGCGCTCAAGGCGGCGGTCCATCGCCAACAGAACGGTTGACATGCCGCCGCTGCCAAGCCGTTCGCCGAGCTCATAACGCCCTGCCAATGTTCGTTCTGTCATCGCGCGCGCCTTAGCCGTTCGGCGTGATGCCGCCGTTGTCCGGTGGGACAGGCGGAGTAGTTGTCGTCGTCGTTGGCGTTGTAGTTGTCGTCGTCGGCGTAGTCGTTGTCGTTGTCGGTGTTGTCGTGGTGGTCGTCGGCGTTGTCGTCGTGCTCGTCGTCGTTGGCGTCGTGATCGGCTTCGGCTTCGTCTCCAAACACTGAACCGGAACGCTCGTCTCAAGCCGCTGCAGGCCGGCAGC